>NZ_VFVX01000018.1:0-117775 GCF_006442395.1 Mesorhizobium sp. B2-3-5
CTCCCGCCCGGCCCCGTCTCGAGCCAGCCTAGAAACTGACCTTGAGAGACGCGCTGACTGCGTTCTGTTTCACCGTTTCGCCGAAGGCGCCGTTGTATCTCACGGACAGGCCGACGCCATTGACGCCATTCAGTTCGAGGCCGGCGCCGGCCCGATAGAGCGGCGAATCGACCGCTTCCGTCAAGTGCAATGCGGGGTTGCCGGGCAGATTCTCCGCCGCGGCAAAGCGGCCTTCGATCTCCCATTCCTTGTTCGAGAACTCCACCCCGGCCATGGCATCGCCGGACAAACGTCCTATATACAAGGGATGAATAGCATCTTTGGCAGGAATGAGCGGATGTCAGTACGTCGACCATCGATGGTTTTTGCATCGGCGGTGCTGGCCGCAGCGGTGTTGGCCGGCGTTGCCGTGCCTGCTTCCGCGCAAGCACTCAACCCCGCTGCCAACGGCAACGCGCTGATCCAGCAGAACGATCTGCAGATCTTGCAGAACCGGGTTCAGCGGGAGCAATTTCAGCAGCAGCAACAGCAGTATCGGGCCCAGGACCGCGTGATCGTCCAGCAGCCGCCGCCGGTCGTGCCGAAGGTCGGACCGACCTGCCAGACGCAGATAATCGGCAACACAGCCGTGAGCACTTGCCGCTGACAGGCCGGCATCTCCTTTTACTTAGCCGACTTACATGATAGGGGCGTTCTAGTGCCCCTGCGGCAGTTTGGGTTTTGCAAAGGCGCCGCATCACGCTATGGGGCACTGCATCGACTGGATTTTTACGAATGGCAGCCATCAAGAAAAAGGCCGTGCGCAAGGCCAAGAAAGGCGAGAGAATCCGCCAGGTCGCCGCGGTCCCCTTTCGGCGGAACGCGCACGGCGATATCGAGGTGATGCTGGTCACGTCGAGAACGACGAGACGCTTCATCGTGCCCAAGGGTTGGCCGATGAAAGGCAAGAGCGGACGCAAGACAGCCACCATCGAAGCGCAGGAGGAAGCCGGCGTGCTCGGCAAGACGCTGAGAGAGCCGGCAGGCACCTATTCCTACTGGAAGCGGCTGGCCAGCCACTTTGTCCGGGTCGACGTCATCGTCTACCTGCTTGAAGTGACGGAAGAGCTTGCTCACTGGCAGGAAGCCAAGCGGCGGCAACGGGCATGGCTGGCGCCGGCCGACGCGGCGATGCTTATCGATGAACCGGATCTGTCGACGCTGGTGAAGGCCTTGAAGCTTCCCGAGCCCGCGCCACTCGACCAGGTATAGGCTTCACGCGCCAGTCGCGTCCTCCTCCGGAAACGGCCGCGCCGGTGTGCCGGCATAAGCCAAGCCAGCCTCGCGGCGGAGGCTCTGCCTAGGTCGTACGGTGCGACCCAGGCAAGAAGCCCGATAAGCCTCAAATACAAACTGATTCAATTCGAAGCAGTTGCCTGACGTTGCGTAATATTCGGCCGCCGTCGCAAGAATCGCGGCCACAAACAGCGAAAGTATTTATTTGCTGTTAAGCCCGCCATGATAACCGGATCGTTGTCGCCAGCCGAGCGATATGCGGGAAACAACGTCGTCTCAACCGGTGGATGAAAAAGTCGGACAGGCGCTGACAGGATCATGGCAAGCCCATGAAGATTCGATGAAGCTGTCATCCATTGATGCGAGTTCCCGTCTTCTCGGACTCGTATGGCCCTTCGTCGCCGTCGTGCTCATCCAGGCGCTGGTGGCCAGCCTCAGCCTCTACACCCTTTCGGCGGTTCGTGCTTATGTCGGCGGCGAGAGCCAGTGGTCGAAGGGCCAAAAGCATGCCATCTATTTTCTCAGCCTTTATGCCGACACCGGCAACGAAGACTTCTTCAGCGAGTATCGCGCGGCGGTCGCCGTTCCGCTGGCTGATCGGTCGGCCCGCCTGGCACTCGAGCAACCTCAGCCCGATATCGAGGCGGCGCGCGCCGGCTTCCTGCAGGGTGGAAATCACGTCGACGATGTCCCCGGGCTGATCTGGCTGTTCCGGGATTTCCGTGGCTTCAGCTATCTCGATGCCGCCATCCGCCATTGGACGGCCGCCGACACCATGATCCTCGCCATCCAGCGGCTCGGCGACACGATGCATGAGACGCTGAGCAAGGGGCCGGCATCTTTGGCCGAGATCAGCGCCTGGAAAACGCAGATCCACCAGCTCGACCGTGAGATCGGCCCGCTTTCCAAGGCCTTCTCGGACAGCCTCGGCGAAGGTTCGCGCTTCATCAAGATGCTGCTCACCTTTGCCAATCTCGTCACCGCCGCCTTGTTGATACTGCTTGCCGTGTGGCGCACGCGCAAACTGCTCGCGCAGCGTCAGGCCTTCCAGTTGGCGCTCAATACCGAACGCGAGCGCGCCCAGATCACCCTGGCTTCGATTGGCCAGGCCGTCATCAGCACCGGCCCTGACGGGCGGCTGGATTACATGAACGCGGTTGCCGAGAAGCTGCTGGCTTGCCCGTTGGGCACAGCCAAGGGCAAACCGATCGCATCCTTGTTTCGTCTCGTGGACAAGGACACCAGCACTGAAGAATCGCAACTGGTCGAGCACCTTCTGGCCGGCGATCCGCGTCGTTCCAGCGCCCGTCCGCAATTGCTGCGGCGGCCCGACGGCTCCGTCGTTCCCGTCGCGTTGACCGGCGCGCCCCTGCTCGTTTCCGGCGAAGTGGTCGGCGCGGTGCTCGCCTTCCACGACATGACGCGGGAAGAGGATTATATCGAGCGGCTTTCATGGCAGGCCTCGCATGACGCACTGACCGGGCTCGCCAACCGGCGCGCTTTCGAAAGCCGGCTGGAAAGGACGATCGTCGACTTGCAAGGGCAGGCCCGGCAGCACGCCTTGATGTATCTCGATCTCGACCAGTTCAAGCTGGTCAACGATACCTGTGGTCATGCCGCCGGCGACCAGTTGCTGCGCCAGATTTCCGCGCTGTTGACCAACGAATTGCGGTCCGGCGATGTGCTGGCCCGGCTGGGCGGCGACGAATTCGGCGTGCTGCTGATCGATTGCGAGGCCGACAGTGCGGCCGACATCGCCGAAAGGCTGCGTGCTGCCGTGCAGGATCTGCATTTCGCCTGGGATAACAGGCCCTTCAACACCAGCGTCAGCGTCGGCATGGTGCAGATCGCCAATGCGCAAGTGACGATCGAGGAGGTTCTGCGGGCCGCCGATGTCGCCTGCTACATGGCCAAGGAGAAAGGCCGCAACCGCGTCCAGATCCACAGCGACGGCGACATGGCCTTGCGCGAGCGTTTTGGCGAGATGGCCTGGGTGCAGCGCCTGCATGCCGCCCTGGAGCAAAATCGCTTCAGGCTTCATGCCCAGGAGATCTGGCCGCTCAACGACGACGTCGCCGAGGCTGGCGCGCATATCGAGATCCTGTTGCGGCTGACCGACGAAGACGGCGGCTTCGTCACCCCGCAAAGCTTCATTCCCGCGGCCGAGCGCTACGGCCTGATGCCGTCGATCGACCGCTGGGTGGTGCGCAACACGTTCCGCATTCTAGCCGCACGGCAAGCCGATGCGCGCATGGCGCCGATCGCTACATGCGCCATCAATCTTTCCGGACAGACGTTCGGCGACGAAACGTTCCTCGATTTCCTACGCGAGCAGTTCCTCGTCCATCGCATCTCGCCTGCGATGATCTGCCTGGAGATCACCGAAACCAGCGCCATCGCCAATCTCACCAATGCCATGCGCTTCATTGCCGATCTACGCGGTCTGGGCTGCCGTTTCGCGCTCGACGATTTCGGCTCCGGCATGTCGTCCTTCGCCTATCTGAAGCACCTGCCAGTCGACTACCTCAAGATCGACGGCAGCTTCGTCAAGGACATGCTGGACGACCGCATCGACCGCGCCATGGTCGAGATGATCCATCACATCGGCAAGGTCATGGGCAAGCGCACCATCGCCGAGTTCGTCGAAAGCGACGGCATCGTCGCGGCCCTGAAGACGATCGGCGTCGACTATGCCCAGGGCTATGGGATCGCCAGGCCGCAGCCTTTCGACAGCTCGACAGTGCTGCGTGGCCCGGGCATCGCTTCAGCCGCGGCGGCTGCGACAGATCCGTGGGCCGATCTAGCGCAGCAACTGCACCGCAGAGCCGGCTGAAAACGCCTCAGGGCAGCCGCTCCAGCAAAATTGTCGCCGCGTCGTGATAGGTGGTACGCGTCACTTCGCGGTAGCCGCACTTTGTCGCGACGTTCAACGAGGCGGTGTTTTCTGGATCGATGATGCAGACGGTCTTGGCCCGTCCGAACGTCTCATCACCCCAGCCGTGGACGCGGCTGACGATTTCGGTGGCAAGGCCGGCGCCGTGGGCGGCCGGAGCCAACGCCCACCCCGCTTCGGGAATGCCTTCGATCGACGGTTCGATATCGCGCTTCAGGTCGTGGAACCCGGCCTCGCCTATGAAACGGCCGGTCGCCTTCTCCTCGATGGCCCGGAAGCCGTAGCCGAGCAGCGACCACAGGCCGGCGTGACGCAGGAAGCGCATCCAGCTTTCCTCGCGCGTGCGCGGCTTGCCGCCGATGAAGCGGATGACGACCGGGTCGGCCCACATCGCCGCATAGGCGTCGAAATCCGCCAGTCGGTGTGCCCTCAGAATGGTTCGCTGCGTCTCGATCACGGGGGCAACGATCGCTTGCGGGTTGTCCATGGATTTGCCTCGCTGATGTTGTCCGCGCTTAGCAAATCGCCCCCGGTTTGCAAGGGCCAGCGCGACACGCGCCATCATCCTGGGGCGTCGTGCAATGTTCCACGGTGACCTGAGCCGAACTCCAGCCGTGCCGGGCCATATTCGTGGCGACGCCGGCGCGCTGCAATTCGTCCAGCCTGCCTTGGCATGGGATTTCCCGTCAAGCATGCTACCGTTGCGGCGTACCGGTTTAGCTATGCGGCCAGCGGATCTTTCTCGCAAGCGGCGCCGCTCGAGCAAAGGGAAAGAGCATGGACACGACCGACCTGGTGCTGGCAATCGGCCATCATCTGCTGGTGTTTTCCCTGGCGGGGATCATCGGCGCGGAATTCGTGCTGATCCGTGGCGACTTGCCCGCCGGCACGCTCAAGCGGCTCGCCGGCATCGACCGCCACTATGGCGCCATCGCCGCACTCATCATCATCGTCGGCATCGGCCGCGTCGTCTGGGGCCTCAAGGGCTGGGAGTTCTACGTCCACAACTGGGTGTTCTGGGCCAAGATGGCAGCGTTTGGCATTGTCGGGCTGCTGTCGATCATCCCGACCGTGCGCTTCATTTCCTGGAACAGGCAGGCCAGCGCCAACCCCTCCTTTGCCGTGCCGACGAGCGAACTGGCCTCGGTGAAGACCTATGTCCGCGCCGAGGCGTTGGTCTTCCTGCTGATCCCCGTCTTCGCGGCGGCGATGGCGCGCGGCTACGGCTACTGATCCTCGGCGGCCACTGTCCCTAGCGGAGCGATCGGCACCAGGGGTGCCGGAATGCTGGTGGTCTTCTCCCGCGCCTTGCAGATATCGGCGATGACGCAGGCCGGGCAATCCGGCTTGCGCGCCTTGCAGACGTAGCGGCCATGCAGGATCAGCCAGTGATGCGCGTGGCGCATATACTCGTCCGGGATGATCTTCAGCAGTCCCTGCTCGACCTGTTCCGGCGTTTTGCCGGGCGCCAGGCCCAGCCGGTTGCCGATGCGGAAAATATGCGTGTCGACCGCCATCGTATGATGGCCGAACGCCATGTTGAGCACGACATTGGCGGTCTTGCGCCCCACACCAGGCAGCTTGACCAGCTCATCGCGGTTATCAGGCACCTCGCCGCCATGGTCGCGGATCAGCGCCTCTGACAATGCGATGACGTTCTTGGCCTTGTTGCGCCAGAGCCCGATGGTCCTGATATGGTCGCCGACCTTGGCTTCACCGAGCGCCAGCATCTTGTGCGGCGTGTCGGCAACCTTGAACAGCGCCCGCGTCGCCTTGTTCACGCCGGCATCGGTCGCTTGCGCCGAAAGCACCACCGCCACCAGAAGCGTGAAGGCGTTGATATGTTCGAGCTCGCCCTTCGGCTCCGGCCGCTGCACCGAAAAGCGCCGGAAAATCTCATGCACCTCGGCCGGACTATAGAGCGGCCTGGACCGCACGGGCCTGGGGCGCGGCTTGGTGTTCGAGCCGTCACGCCGTCCGACCGGCTGCTCTTTTTTCGCCATTGGAGACTCTTTGGACTTGGGGCTCGCCATTCCCTTCCTATAATATCCAGTCATGAGCGAAACAAACGCCTCATTCCAGGCCGACGAGCCATTCTTTCATGCGCTGCTGACACCACACCGGTCGCTGGGCAGGACAGGCTTCTTCGTTCTGATGGGCGCCCTACTGTTCGGCTGGCTGGTGACAGGCGCGTTTTTCCTGTCACGCGGCGCCTGGCCGGTGTTCGGCTTCTTCGGCCTTGACGTGGTCGCCGTCTACATCGCCTTCCGTGTCAACTACCGGGCCGCCCGCGCCCGCGAAGAGGTTTCGGTCTCCCGCACCAGCCTCGATATCCGCAAGACCGCCCCTTCGGGAAAATCGGAAGCGCATCGCTTCAACCCGTTCTGGGCGCGGTTTTCGGTCGCCCGTCACGCGGAGATCGGCATCACCAGGATGACGGTGGAAGCACAAGGCCAGAACGTGGCGATCGGGGGCTTTCTCGATCCCGATTCCCGCGAAAGTTTTGCCACCGCCTTTTCGCGGGCGCTGGCGACCGCCAAGACGCGCTGAACCGACCTTTTTTGCGAAACCGGTTCCCGTTTTTTGGGACCATGCCTTAAAAGCGATACCGCAGGAGCCTGCCGATCTTGCGCAACGCCGGAATGTGTTTCCAAAGGCGGACGAACAGTTTGGCTGACCAGCCCATGCGGGCGGCGTGTTCGGGCTTGTAGGCGGAAATATCCTCGACGAACCGCAGCTTCGGGACCGCCCGTTCCAACTCGTGCGGATCCTCTATGGACCAGTGAACCTCGGCGCCAGTCGCCCTCAGGGATGGATGGAGACGAAGCAGCTTCAGCCCGAAACTGCTGTAGGCATCCAACATCAGTTCGCCACTGGCAAGATGCGAAACAAGCCGCGAAAGCAGGCGGAGCCCTTCGTCGGCGGGGAGATAGGGCGTCAGCCCCTCCGCCACCACCATGGCCGGACAGTTGCGGGGCACTTCGGCCAGCCAGCCGGGCTCGATCACCGACGAAGCGATGAGATGATAATGGTCTCGGGACGGGTAGAGTTTCCGCCTGAGTTCGATGACCTCTGGATAGTCGATATCGAACCAGTCCACGCCGGCTGGCGGGTCGACACGGAAGATGCGCGTATCAAGTCCGCAGCCCAGATGCAGCACGATGGCACCAGGATTTCTGGCCAGAAAATCCTCGACACGGACGTCTAATGTCTTGGCCCGGATCGCCAGGCCGATGCCGAGATTGTCATCGACCTTGAGCCTGGAGAAATCATAATCGATCTTGCGCACCGCCTCGTCAGCGAAATGATCTTCCAGCAGCGAATTGGGCAGCCGGCTCTCCAGCGCCTTGCCGTAGAGCGTCATCAGCAGGGTCTCTCTTGCCCCCGTCAGATTTACTTTTTCACCAGCCATCGGCGCCTCCAGGCAGGACATGCGAGTCTATCTGGGACGCGTGGCGAGAAAGCAAGTTTCGGGTGGCGGTCGGCGCCCCAAGGGGCGATATTCCAAGCCAAGGAGACAGTTCCATGAGCACACAGACAGCAGTCCTCAAAAAGGACATCACGCCCGAAGGCAGCGATTATGAGATCGTTCGCCGTGCCATCGAGAAGATCAGCCTCGACTACCGTGATCAGCCATCGCTGGAAGAACTGGCCGAAGAGGTCGGCGAGACGCCGACCGGCCTGCAAAAACTCTTCACCCGCTGGGCAGGCCTTTCGCCAAAGGCCTTCCTGCAGGCGGTGACGCTGGACCACGCGCGCCGACTGCTCGATTCCGGCATGCCGCTGCTCGAAACCTCGTTCGAACTGGGCATGTCCGGTCCCGGTCGGCTGCATGACCTGTTCGTCACCCATGAAGCGATGTCGCCCGGCGACTACAAGACGCGCGGCGCGGGCCTGACCATCCGCTACGGCTATCACTCCTCGCCTTTCGGCACCGCCCTGATCATGGCCACCGATCGTGGGCTGGCCGGCCTCGCCTTCAGCGACCCCGGCGAGGAGCGCGCCGCTTTCGCCGACATGTCCAGCCGCTGGCCGAACGCCCTCTATGTCGAGGACATGGCCGCGACCGGTCCCTACGCCGCCCGCATTTTCGATCCGACGCTATGGCGCCCTGACCAGCCGCTGCATGTCGTCATGATCGGCACCGACTTCCAGGTTCGTGTCTGGGAGGCACTGCTCCAGATTCCGATGGGCAAGGCTCGCACCTATTCCTCGATCGCCGCCAGCATCGGCTCGCCAAGCGCCAGCCGGGCGGTCGGCGCAGCCAATGGCGCCAACCCGCTCTCCTTCGTGGTGCCTTGCCATCGCGCGATCGGCAAGTCCGGCGACCTTACCGGCTATCATTGGGGCCTGACCCGCAAGCGCGCCATCCTGGGCTGGGAAGCCGGGCAAGTGTCGTCCTGAAATATCGATTTTTTAATTTTTGGCGCGGAAATATATAAATCCCGGGGGCAGTAAGTATTCCGTTCAGGCTTGCCGTATTCTTGGATACAACCGAGGACAACCTTCGGTCTTCAACGGTATTATTTCTGCGCGATTATTTAAGTTAACTCTAAATTAACTATGGTAAAGCGATGATGACTCCAGTTAATTCGGGTGATCCGACTTAATAGGAGGGTCTCGATGAAGTTGTTCCGCACCACTTCTGGTGCAGTCTTGCTGGTCGCGTGCCTGGACCAGGGCGCACTGGCCACACCGCAGAATGTCATTTTCAATGGCACGGTCACCGCGACCTGCACGCTTGTTGTCGCCACCAATGGCACGATGACGGTGAGCCCAGATCTTCAGTCGCTGAGCTCACACAACAGCGGCGGTTCGGCGGGAACGGTCACGCTCACCACCACCGGAGGTGTCTCGCTCAGCGTCGATCCGGTGACCACCACCACCGTGCCGGCCGCCGATAGCACGGCCACCACCTGGACGCCGACCTATTCGGCCAGCGGCGCCCACACGATCGCGGAAACGGGGTCCGCCACCGCCCTCACCGTCCCCGGCGCCGACCTCGTCGCGGTCAACCTCGCCGGCGCCAAGGGCGGCAGCAACCGCTTCGCCTCTGGAAACTATCAGGCAACGGTGACGCTGCGCTGCGAGTAGCCCTCGGGAAGGAGGCATCTTGAGACTTTATGGAACCTTGGCGACGGCACTGGCCGCCGGCCTGATATCTGTTGCCGCGGCGGCTCAGTCGATGTCACCGATGAGGGGTGAGGTCAACAGCTTCACCGACGCCTTCGCGATCCGTATCTTCCCGGCCAATCCATACGACCAGAAGATCAAGGTCGAAATCCGCGTCTACGATCAGGATTTTCAGCCGGTGGACGCCAGAATCTCTCCAAGCGTCTTCCAACTCGCTTCCCAAGCTTCCCGTCCTGTCCTTGTGGTCGTGCCCTTCGGGGGCGCTGTCGAGCGTAAAGTGCGTATCTGTACCGAGAGCATCCCCTTCCCCAATCAACAGACGCAGATAAGGGCACAGATATGCGGAAAGTTTTTTGCACACCGCAAGCCCTGACAATCGCGCTTGCGATTGCCGCGGCAAGCACGGCTCCAACCGCGGCCCAGGAACAGATTTACAATCTCAATCAGAACGAGAACGGCTTCAATCTGCCCGGCGTGACCTTGCCCCAAGGGCAGGACGAGGTCCACGCTTCCGACGGCACCACCTGCCGCTCGGCGGTCTCCGGCAGCGGCGCCTATCTCGACCTCGGCGTTATCAGGGGCAATAACCAGACGGACAATGGCGTCGCCACCTATGGTCGCGTGGTGATCCCGATCGGGCGTACGCCGAAGCGCCTCGATTGCAGCCGCCTCTATGAGCTTGAGGTCGAGCGCCTGCAGATGGAGCTGAAACTCCTCAAAATGGGCCTCGGCGCCAGCGGCCAGACGGCGAGCGTGGCCAGCATTCCCGCAGCCGCCGCACCCGGATGGGCCAACGAAGGCTGGAGCATTAGGACCGGAAATGGCGATGGCAGGAAAAAGAAGAAGAAATAACCGCGCGCTGCTGACGATGGCGGCATTTGCCGGCCTCTGCCAGTCTGCGCCAGCTGCAATCATCGGCACCTGCACCATCACGATCGGGACATCGGGAACGATGACCGCTAACCCCACCATTGGCATATTGGGGTCCACGCAGGCCGGCGGTCAAAGCGCCGGAGCCACCATCACCGCGAACTCGGGGCTGTGTTCCTTGCTCAACTTGCTGGACTGCTATTCAGTATCGGCGCCAGCACCCGCCGCATTCACCTCTTCGCCGAGCGGCGGCGGCACCAATGTCACCTTCGCAACGGCCTATCGTCTCGACTCCGGCGTCAGCACGCCAGGAAGCACTACGCAGAAGCTCGCCAACGGCACCCACACCGTTCAGGTCGACCTCACCGCCACCAAGTCGAGCGGCATCTTCCCGGCCGGCAACTATCAGGGCATGGTCACGGTGCTGTGCGAGTGACGCGGCAAATAGCGCTGGACCATTCGCGTGGTCTGGCGTCGAACGGCTTGGCAGGATAGCTTCCCGCATTCAGCAGGGAGGCATTTCTTGATTATCGTTGTCGGCTCGATCAACCTCGACCTTATCGCCAATGTGGACCGCTTGCCGAGCCCCGGCGAAACGGTAAGCGGTTCCGGCTTCACCACGGCGCCCGGCGGCAAGGGCGCCAACCAGGCACTGGCCGCGGCGCGCGCCGGTGTCGCGGTGCGCATGGTCGGCGCCGTCGGCAAGGACAATTTCGCCGCCGAGGCGCTGGCGCTGCTGCGCGACGCCAAGGTCGACCTGTCGGGCGTGGGTGAAACCTTTGCGTCCACCGGCACGGCCCTGATCATGGTCGGTGACGACGGCGAGAACATCATCGCCGTGGTGCCCGGCGCCAACGCCTCCGTCGTGCCCGGCGACCTTTCCAAGACCTTTGTGAAAAAGGGGGACGTCGTGCTCCTGCAGCACGAGATTCCGCTGGCGACCGTCGAAGCCGCGCTCGACCAGGCAAGCGCGGCCGACGCCGTCACGGTGCTCAACACCGCCCCGTTCCACGCCGAGGCGGCGGCCTTGCTCGGCAAGGCGGACTATGTTGTTGCCAACGAGACCGAGTTCGATCTCTATGGCGAGGCACTGGCGCTCGGCGGGCGCGACCGTGCGGCGCGCATGCGCGATTTTGCCGGCAAGACAGGGCGCACCGTCGTGGTCACACTCGGTGGCGATGGCGTGATGGCAGCAACGCCGACCGACTTCCTGACCGTCCCGGCAATGAAGATCATACCTGTCGACACGGTCGGCGCCGGCGACACCTTCTGCGGGTACTTCGCTGCCTGTCTCTCGTCCGGCCTCGCGCTCGACAAGGCGCTGGCGCGCGCCAGCGCGGCCGGCTCGCTGGCCTGCCTGAAGCCCGGCGCCCAACCGGCGATCCCGCTGGCCGCCGATGTCGACCAAGCCTTGAAATCCCATTGAGATAGAAGAATGCGCCCCCGGACCAAACATGCCGTGCCGCCGGCCGGCGACATCTGCCGCCTGTCCGCCGTCGACCTCGCCGACGCGATCCGCCGGAGGAAACTTTCCGTGCGCGAGGTGGTGACGGCCTTCCTCGACCGCATCGAAGCGGTCAACCCGCTGGTCAACGCCATCGTCTCGTTGCGTGAGCGCGCGGATCTCCTGCGCGAGGCCGATGCAGCCGATAGCCGGCAAGCGGCCGAAACCGAAACGCTCTTCGGCCTGCCGATCGCCATCAAGGATCTCGCCTCGACCACGGGGCTGCGCACCTCCTTCGGCTCGCCGATCTTCGCTGATTTCGTGCCGCAGGAAGACGATTTCTTCGTCGAGCGTATCCGCAACTCCGGCGCCATCATCATCGGCAAGACCAATGTCCCCGAATTCGGGCTCGGCTCAAACACTTACAACAACGTATTCGGGCCGACGCTGAACGCCTTCGATCCGGCGCGCTCCGCCGGCGGGTCGAGCGGCGGCGCGGCGGTGGCGCTGGCGCTCGACATGGTGCCCGTCGCCGACGGCAGCGACTTCGGCGGCTCGCTGCGCAATCCGGCGGCCTGGAACAATGTCTACGGCTTCCGCCCGTCCCAGGGGCTTGTCCCCGGCGGGCCGGACTTCGAGGTTTTCCACGCGCAGATGGGTGTCGAGGGGCCGATGGGCCGCAACGTCGCCGACATGGCGCTGCTGCTGGACGTGCAGGCGGGGTATCATCCGCAGGCACCGCTATCCTATGAAAAACCTGGCTCGTTCCTCGAAGGGCTCGCAGGACCAGCAACCGGCGGCCGCATCGCCTGGCTCGGCGATCTCGGCGGCCATCTGCCGATCGAGCCCGGCATTCTCGATCTCTGCGAGGCCGCGCTCGGCCGGTTCGTCGAAGCATCCTTCCCGGCTGAACCCTTGCGGCCGGATTTCGATTTCGAGGCGCTGTGGCAGGCTTTCGTGACGCTGCGCCAGGCCAGCAGCGGCTGCGCCCTCAAAGTCCATTACGACGACCCTTTGAAGCGCCTCCTGCTGAAGCCGGAAGCGATTTGGGAAGTGGAAAACGCGATGCGGCTGACAGCGCCCCAGATTCGCGCCGCCTCGGTCATCCGCACCTCCTGGCATCGCATGCTGCTGTCGATCTTCGACCGCTTCGACCTGATCGCGCTGCCGACCGCACAGGTCTTCCCCTTCGAAGTCGGCATGCACTGGCCGCGCGAGGTCGCGGGACGCGCGATGGACAGCTACCACCGCTGGATGCAGGTCTCAGCCTTCGCCACGCTGGGCGGCTGCCCGGCGGTCAACGTTCCGGTCGGCTTCGACGACAGGGGGAGGCCGATGGGCATGCAGTTGATCGGCAGGCCGCGCGGCGATCTCGCCGTGCTCAAGGCCGCGACTGCCTATGAGGCGGTGCTGCCCTGGCCAGCCGGCGCCTGAACCGGCTGCGTCGGCGTAGCGGACCACCCCGCGAGCCGGCTTGCGTCGTTTTCGCGGCCATGCATTGATCGTCGTCCATTGCGCCGCATCAGCGGCATTCTGAGGAACAATCATGTCACTGGAACTCTACGCAGCCTATGTCCTCGCTTGCATCGTCATCATCCTGGTGCCCGGCCCGACGGTCACGCTGATCATCGCCAACAGCGTCCGCCATGGCTTCCGCGCCGGACTCGCCAATGTCGCCGGCACGCAGGCCGGCCTTGCCGTCATGATCGCCATCGTCGGCATCGGTCTCAACACGCTGATTTCGGGCATGGGCCACTGGTTCGAATGGGTGCGGCTGATCGGCGCCGCCTACCTGATCTGGATGGGCGTGCAGATGTTCCGTTCCAAGGGCACGCTGAACGCCGACGGAACGGCGAGAAAACCGTGTGGCGGCTTTTTCCTGCAGGGCCTGCTGGTGGCGCTGAGCAACCCCAAGACGCTGATCTTCTTTGGCGCCTTCTTTCCGCAGTTCATCTCTCCCGACGGCAACTACCCGCTGCAGATCGTCATCATGGGCCTCACCGCCATGGTCTTCGCCGCCATGTCGGACTCGACCTATGCATTGGCCGCCGGCCGCGCCGGCCGCATGCTCTCGGCCAGCCGCATCAAGCTCCTGTCCAGGATCAGCGGCAGCTTCATGATTGGCGGCGGCCTGTGGCTGGCGTTTTCACGGTCGAAATAGGCGCCCCTGCCCTCGCCCCTTTTACGGGGAGAGGGTGGTCTCGAAGCGATCGAGTGAGGATAGCGCCGAGGGCGCGGGCAAACATCAAGTTTGCACCCCCTCCCGGACCTTCTTTCCGTGAACGGGAGAAGGGGTAGACTTACAGCCGCCCCAGCCTTTCCACCAGCAGAGCGAAAAAGCCGTCATGGTCGATGTCGCGCATCACCATGGCGTTCTTTTGCCGCTTGGTCACGCCCCACCAGTCGATGACGGTCATGCCCATGGTCAGTTCCGAGGCGGTCTCCACGCTGACGTTGCAGTTGCGGCCCTTGAACAGGTCCGGCTTCAACAGATAGGCGATGACGCAGGGATCGTGCAGCGGCCCGCCGTCGGTGCCGTATTTGCCCTCGTCGTAGCGCTCGAAGAACTCCAGCATCTCGGCGGTGGCAATGCCTACCTTGCTGCCCAGATCACGAATGGCCTTGATGCGCTTGGCGGTGGTCAGCGCCTTGTGGGTGACGTCGAGCGGCATCATCACGATCGGGATGCCGGACTTGAACACCAGATCGGCGGCTTGCGGATCGACATAGATGTTGAACTCGGCCGCCGGGGTGACGTTGCCGCCCTCGAAGAAGCCACCGCCCATCAGCACGATTTCCTTGATGCGCGATGCGATCCGCGGTTCGCGGATCAAAGCCAGCGCGATGTTGGTCAGCGGCCCGAGCAGGCAGAGCGTGATGGTGCCGCTCTCTTCCCTCATCAGCGTCTCGACGATGAAGTCGACGCCATACTGCTCCTGCAGCTTCATCGTCGGTTCGGGCAGTTGCGGCCCGTTGAGGCCGGTCTTGCCATGCACTTCCTCGGCGGTGACCAGTTCGCGCGCCAGGGGACGGATGGCACCGGCATAAACCTTGATCTCCGGCCGCCCGGCCAGTTCGCAGATCTTGCGGGCGTTCTTTTCGGTAAGCTTCAGCGGCACGTTGCCGGCAACGGCGGATATGCCGACGACCTCCAGTTCGGGGCTGCCAAGCGCCAGCAGAATGGCGACGGCGTCGTCCTGGCCGGGATCCGTGTCGATGATGATCTTGCGTGGTTGGGGCATTTCAATTCCTTGTTTGGCTGGCCATGAGCTCATTGCACCGATCGCACGCCAGAGAGACGCCGAACCGGCTGCAAGCTGCCGAACCGCTTGACCGGGAATGGCCCCGACCTTGGCGCTTCTCCATGCATCCGCGCGTCGTTTCAAGCGCCATGTCGCTTATTCCTGTGAGTCCAGGACGCTGATCCTTTGGGCTACTCCTGTGAGTCCACGACCTGGTCTTTTGGGCTGTTCCTGTGAGCTCACGACTTGGTCTTTTTGGGCGGGTCTTTTGATGGCTTGAACTTGGTCGCGGGGCGGACCATATCAAGGCCATCGGGAAAAATGCCATCAGGGTTTTTCCAGTTTATGTCGCTCTTGAGAGGACAGTGTAACATGAGCCGAATGACGCCTTTCTCCAGCCCGCTTCTCCTGGGTTTCGACGCCATGGAAAAGACCCTGGAGCGTCTGGCGAAATCCGGTGACAGCTACCCTCCCTACAACATCGAGCGCCTCAGCGGCACCGACGGCAAGGCCGAAAGGCTGCGTATCACGCTCGCCGTCGCCGGTTTCGCCGAAAGCGATCTCGATGTGACAACGGAGGAAAACCAGTTGGTCGTGCGCGGTCGTCAGACCGACGATACCGAGCGCGAATTCCTTCACCGCGGCATCGCCGCGCGCCAGTTCCAGCGCTGTTTCGTGCTGGCCGACGGCATGCGGGTGATCGCGGCGGAGCTGAAGAACGGCCTTTTGTCGATCGACCTCGATCGGCCGGAGTCCGAACGGCTGGTACGGAAAATAAATATATCGGTGAAAGACTGATCCTTACCACTGCATCGGCCGAAAGAGTCGGCACCGATTTGCGAAGGCACGATGCACCAACTTGAATGGCTCTCATGCGGGATGGCCTTTAGCGGCGTCCTCGCGCCAAGGAGGCTTGAAATGACCAGAACTGACGAAACCATCACCATGACCAGCGGCGAATTCGCCCATCTCGGCGAAGGCTCTGTCGCTTACCTGCGCAAGGTCTCGAGCGACGAACTGCTCGGCCGCTTCCCCAACATCGGTGAAATCGCGCCCGGCCTGGAGCTGTGGGCCCTGTTTGCCGCCAACGGCCAGCCGATCCTGCTTTCCGACGCGCGTGACCGCGCGCTGGCCGGCGCCATGGAAAACGACCTGACCACGGTCGCTATCCACTGAGCCTGGCCGTCGTCCCAATTGGAAAGGGCCGCTCCCGGCGGCCCTTCGCAAACGTCAATCCTACAGAAAAACTCAAGCCGCGTGCGAGGCCTGCGCGTCCGACAAAAGCGCATGGATCGCCGTGGCGTCACGCGTCCCCCTGATCTTGGCCACCGTGTCGGCATCGCGCAGCACGCGCGCGATGCGCGACAGCGCCTTGAGGTGATCGGCGCCCGCCCCTTCAGGCGCCAGCAGCAGAAACACCAGGTCGACAGGCTGGTCGTCCAGCGATTCGAAATCGACGGGGGTCTCCAGCCGGGCGAAAACCCCGGCGATGCGCTTCACGCCGGCGAGCTTGCCGTGCGGGATGGCAATGCCGTTGCCGACGCCAGTCGAGCCCAGCCGCTCACGCTGCAGGATGGTGTCGAACACTTCCCTCTCCGGAATGCCCGAGATCGCCGCTGCCCGTTCGGATAGCAATTGCAGAAGCTGCTTCTTGGAGTTCGCCTTCAACGCCGGCAAAATCGCCGGAACGCTGATAAGATCGCTCAGATCCATGCTTGAAAATCCCTTGTTCGCCTGCCGTCACCAGTCCCCACCCCTCGTGCGGCCGGCTTTTATCCCTGTGCGACCTCGGTCGTCACGCTTGTGCGACCTTGGTCGTTGACGGGTCGATCCAGCCGATGTTTCCGTCGGGCCGGCGATAGACGATATTGAGATGATCGGTTCCGGCGTTGCGGAAAACGAACACCGGACTGTCCTTGGTATCGAGCTCGATGACCGCCGAGGCCACCGACATGGTCTTCAGCGTCATGGTTGATTCGGCCACGATGGCCGGCGCGAAATCCTCCGGGATCTCCTCGTCGTCGTCGGCAAGCGGCGCCATCACCGTATAGGCGATGTCGGTCAACTCGCCATTGCCATTGCCCGAATTGTGCGATTTGAGACGGCGCTTGTAACGCCGAAGCCGGGTCTCCAGCCGATCGGCCGCCGCCTCGAAGGCGAGCGTCGGATCCTGGGCATCGCCGGTGGCCTGCAGCGAGGCGCCGGAATCCAGCCGGATCATGCAATCCGCCGAATAGCGCGAACCCGATTTGATGACCGTGACGTGTCCCGCAAAGCCGCGATCGAAATATTTGCCGATCGCTTCGCCGACACGATCGTTGATGCGTGTGCGGAACGCATCGCCGATATCCATGTGTTTTCCCGATATGCGCAGATTCATCTGAAAACTGACCTTCCTTGCTCAGGCTTCAAACTGTCCCGAGTTTATACTCGTGGTCCGTGCGCACAAGCTTTGCGGCGTCGCTCGCGCCGATTTAAATCCGAACTTTCCGGTTGATCACAAGCCGCCTTCTTGACCATCCCGAGGCCATTGTCGTGACGGACCATCCGCTAGCGGGCATCGGGCCCGTCTCATGCGGGCGGGCTTCTAGCCACTTCACCGCGGCTTGTCAATAAAGCTCGCAAGCTGTGGAAAATCGCAGGGGCTTAACGGCCGGCGCTGGCGAGCGCCCGCTTCTCGCGCCGGCGCTGCACGGAAGACGGAATATTCATGCCTTCCCGGTACTTGGCGACTGTGCGCCGGGCGATATCGACGCCGCTTTCCCTGAGCATGTCGACGATCGCGTCGTCGGACAGCACGTCGACAGATTTCTCCTCGTCGATCAGTTGCCTGATGCGGTCACGTACCGCTTCCGAGGAATGAGCGTCGCCGCCGCCCGATGCGGCGATCGAGGCGGTGAAGAAATAGCGCAGTTCGAATACGCCACGCGGGGTCAGCATGTATTTGTTCGCGGTGACCCGGCTGACCGTCGATTCGTGCATGCCGATGGCATCAGCCACCGTGCGCAGGTTGAGTGGCTTCAGGTGGCGCACGCCGTGGACCAGGAAGGCATCCTGCTGGCGCACGATCTCCGAGGCCACCTTGAGGATCGTCTTTGCCCGCTGGTCGAGGCTGCGCGTCAGCCAGTTGGCGTTTTGCAGGCACTCGGCCAGGAAGTCCTTTTCCGCCTGGTTCTTGGCGTGCGGCGAGACCTGGGCGAAATAGATATGGTCGACCAGCACGCGCGGCAGCGTTTCGGCGTTGAGCTCGACCGTCCAGCTGCCGTCATTGGCCGCGCGCACCTCGACATCGGCGACGATGGCGTCGCTGGCGCCGCCTGAAAAAGCCATGCCCGGGCGCGGATCGAGTGCCCGGATCTCGGCGAGCATGTCGAGCAGGTCTTCCTCGTCGACGCCGCAGATCCGCTTCAGCGTATGGAAATCGCGGCGCGCCAGGAGTTCGAGGTTGGCGACCAGGGCCTTCATCGCCGGATCGAGACGGTCGCGCACGGCAAGCTGCAGCGACAGGCACTCGGCAAGATCGCGGGCGAACACGCCGGCCGGCTCGAAGGCCTGGCACACTGCCAGCACCTTTCCCACGGCCGCGACGTCAATGCCCAGACGCGTGGCGATCTCGGCGAGATCGACCCTGACATAGCCGGTTTCGTCCAGGCCGTCGGCGAGTTCCCCGGCGATCAGTCGGGCCGCGGGATCGGTAAAGGCGAGTGCGATCTGTTCGCCGACATGGTTGCGCAGCGTGATGGCGCTTGCCGCCATGTCGCCGGCGTCGAGCCCCTCGGACGAAGAGCCGGAGCCGCCATTGCCCGAGGCCGATTTCCATTGTGCCGTCAGGTCGGGTCCGAGCCGCTCGCTGGTGCCGGGATCGTCGGGAAAGAGGTTCTCCAGCGACGTATCGAGTTTTTCCGAGATCGCCTCGGCGCTCCATCCCGCTTCGTTCTCGAACCAGTCGCCGTCGGCGGCCGCTTGCGGCTCCGTCTCGTTCTTCTGCGCCTGGTCGCCGACGGCGTCGTCCTGCGGCTCCGCGCGCTCCAGCAGCGGGTTGCGTTCGATCTCCTCGTCGATGAAATGCTCGAGCTCGACATGAGTGAACTGCAGCAGCCGAATCGACTGCATCAGTTGCGGCGTCATCACCAGCGACTGCGACTGTCGGAGCTGTAGTTTCGCCGCCAACGCCATGGTTCGGTTTCAAACGCCTCCTATACGCGTCCGGACTGCTGGAAATGAATTTCGCGGTCGGCCATAGAAACTGGCCCGGCTTTTGCTTGTCAAGGCGAAGGCTAGCAAAACCCGCTTACCGGACCGTTAGCCCGGCGCAAAATCGCGGAAAAACACGCGGTCACACGCAAAAATCGTGGCCAGCAAACAAACTTCACGCCTAAGGCAATTCCAGGAAAAGCGTGCAACGGTTTTCCGTCCGGAATTGCGTGAAAAAGAAGATGGAGCGGTTCATCGATTCTACCGATGCCGAACAGCCCTAAAGCGTAAAACCCTCGCCCAGATAAAGCCGCCGCACATCGGGGTTCGCCACCACCTCGTCGGCGCGGCCATGGGTCAGCACCTGGCCGGCATGGATGATATAGGCGCGGTCGATCAGACCGAGCGTCTCGCGCACATTGTGGTCGGTGATGAGGACGCCGATGCCGCGCGCCGTCAGATGGCGCACCAGTTGCTGGATATCCGCGACAGCGATCGGATCGATGCCGGCAAAAGGCTCGTCGAGCAGCATGTAGGCCGGGCGCGTCGCCAGAGCGCGCGCGATTTCCAGGCGCCGCCGCTCGCCGCCGGAGAGCGACATGGATGGCGCCTTGCGCAGATGGCTGATGTGGAATTCCTCGAGCAGTTCGTCGAGGTTGCGTTCGCGCACCTTGCGGTCCTTTTCGACCACTTCCAGCACGGCGCGGATATTTTGCTCGACGTTGAGGCCACGGAAAATCGAGGCCTCCTGCGGCAGATAGCCGATGCCGAGGCGCGCGCGGCGGTACATCGGCATCGAGGTGACGTCGAAGCCGTCGATCTCGATCGTGCCTTCATCCACCGGCACCAGGCCGGTGACCATGTAGAAACAGGTTGTCTTGCCGGCGCCGTTGGGGCCAAGCAGCCCGACGGCCTCGCCGGCACGCACGCCCAGCGTGACGCCGCTGACGACCTTGCGGCCCTTATAGCTCTTGGTCAGGCCTTTGGCGATCAAGGTTCCCTTGAACTTGGCCTTGTCGAGAGTGATCGTGGCCGGAGCCGAAATCTTGCCTGCGGCCCGTCCCGGAAGACGCGCCGTCAGCGACGACAGGCTGGCCATCAGGGGTTCGTCGCTCCCGATTTCGGCGGCGGCGTGATCGACATCTGGACACGCTGCCCAGCGCATGGATCGACCTGGGCCAGCCCGCTTTTCATCTGCACGGTCAGCTTGCAGCCGACCAGGACATTGTCGTTTTGCGACAGAACGACCTTTTTGCCCGAAAGCACCAGCACCTGGCTCTTCATGTCGAAGCTACCCTGATCGCCGGTCGCGACCTGCTGATCCGACTTGATGTAGACCTTGTCGGAGATTTCCAGGTGGTCGATGTTGGCGGAGCCGGTCATCGCCGCTCCCGCGGCTTCCGTGCCCTTGGCCGCCGCGTTGGGATCCTTGATGTAATAGACCATCATCTTGCCGGCCTTCATCAGCGTCGGCCCCTGGGCGACCGTGACATTGCCCGTGAAGATGGCGACATTCTCGGCCTGCCGCACTTCAAGCTTGTCGCTCTCGATCTGGATCGGCTTGTCGCCGGCCAGTTTGAGGCCTGACACCTGACTGGTGGCACTGGACTGCGCCAGCGACGGCGTCAGGCTGAGCAGGAGCAGCGCCGAAGTTGCGGCCGCAAGCCATGTCGAACTGTTGAGCCACATTCGCCTATTCGCCCTTTGCCTCAGCCGCCTTCAGACTGGCGGGATCGATGTTGACGCGCACCCTGTTCTCGAACACCAGGATCTTGCCATTGTCCTGGACCGACAAGGAATCCGCGGTGATCTGCGACCCGCCACGACTGACGTCGACGGGATCATCCGTCTTCATAGTGCCTTTGCCCATATCGAGGAAGACCGATTTGAACTTGGCTTGCATACCATCGGTCGTGGTGATCGTGACGTCGCTGTTCAGTTTCATGGTATTGCCGTCGCGATCGTAGGTACCGCGCGAGGCTTTGACCGCCGCTACGTTGTCGGGCGCGATCGGCACCTTGGCGTCTATGCCTTCGAGTTCGATGACGCCTTGCGTGCTGACATCCTGTATCGCCCGCAGGGCTGTCATCGAATAGGGCTGCTTCTGCTTGGTGAAACCGTTGAGCCTGGGATTGGCCATCACCAGCTTGCCGTTGGAAAAAGCGGTGCCTTCGGCCTGCACCGCGACGGAGACGGGCGCCGCAAGATAGGAATAGACGGGGAAGGCGACGGCGATCAACGCCGCAGCCAAGGGCACGGCGAATTTGAGCACCCGCACGCGGCGCGAATGACGCTGGGCGCGGTCGAACGCATCGCTCCGTGTCCGGCCATCCGCCGGGGGAGCCAACTCCGTCTCGGGGCTGGTCGGTTCATTCGGTCGCGCTAACATGACTGCTTTCTTCTAAAACCCCTGCCCGCCCGGAGCACCGCCTATAGGTGGGATGCCAGCGCCCTCAAGCAAGCACAAGCCGACGAAAACCGCAAAAATGTGACAGCTGCCGTTGTACAAACGAAACCCAGGTCAGCACAACAACCGGTACTTCATAGCAGAAATGGACGCCGTTGCGTCGTTTTTTCATCGCTGCTGTTCTTCCCCTTTAACTCGGGTCCTTTGCCCGGGCCAGTCACAAAATGGACAGCATGGGATTGGGGCGCGCGGATTGCTGCGCCGTCGGGAAGACGGAACAGCTTCCCGATGCGGGCATCATGGTCTAAAAGCGTCTCTTCCCGCCGATTGTGAGGCTGACCATGGCACTGAGAGCCGACGACCTGATCGACCGCCGCCGTTTGCGGCGCAAGCTGACTTTCTGGCGTGTCACGGCCTTCGGCATCGTGGCGCTTGGGGTGATTATGCTGTCGGCCTGGCTCTACCGCGACGATTTCGGCGGATCGACCGTCGACCATATCGCCAAGGTCAGGATCGAAGGGACCATCACCGAGGATGACGAGTTGATAAAGCGGCTGGAGACCATCCGCCAGTCGTCGAAGGTAAAAGGCGTGATCCTTGCGATCGATTCGCCTGGCGGCACCACTGTCGGCGGCGAATCGATCTTTGAGGAGGTGCGCAAGGTAGCCGCCGACAAGCCTGTAGTGGCCGAAGTCGGCACCCTCGCCGCCTCGGCGGGCTATATGATCGCCAGTGCCGCCGACCACATTGTCGCCCGCAAGACCTCGATCGTCGGTTCGATCGGCGTGCTGATCCAGTATCCCGACGTCAGCGGCCTGATGGACAAGCTCGGCGTCAAGCTGGAGGAGGTGAAATCCTCGCCGCTCAAGGCCTCGCCGTCTCCCTTCAAGCCGACCAATGACGACGAGCGCGCCATGGTCCGCAAGCTCATCCTCGACAGCTATGACTGGTTCGTCGGCATCGTCGCCGAGCGCCGCAAGATGACCCACGAACAAGCGTTGGCGCTTGCCGACGGTTCGATCTTCACCGGCCGCCAGGGTGTCGCCAACGGCCTGATCGACTCCGTCGGCGGCGAGACCGAGGCCATCGACTGGCTGGCGACCAAGGGTGTTGATGCCAAACTCAAGGTGGTTGAGTGGAAGAACACCGAACGCCGCGGAGGCTTTTTCTGGTCAAAGGCCATGGTGAAAACGATCGGCGGCGCGCTCGGCCTGCCTGACTACAGCGGCGATGTCATCCATGAACTCGGCGCCGACCGCTTGTTTCTTGACGGTCTCGTTTCCGTCTGGCACCCTTGAGACGCCGCCTGGGACTGAAAAAACAAACAAAATCATCCTCATAATTTTGACCGCACGGCTTTCACGGGGACCCGTCTGATGATCAAGTCCGAACTTGTGCAGATTATTGCCACGCGCAATCCGCATCTTTTCCTGCGCGACGTCGAAAACATCGTCGGCGCGATCTTCGATGAAATCACCGACGCCCTTGCCGAAGGCAACCGGGTCGAACTGCGCGGCTTCGGCGCCTTTTCGGTGAAAAATCGCCCCGCGCGCACCGGCCGCAATCCGCGCACCGGTGAATCGGTCGAGGTCGAGGAGAAATGGGTGCCGTTCTTCAAGACCGGCAAGGAACTGCGCGAAAGGCTGAACGGCGGCAAGTAGGCGCAACATCAGCGCCAGACGGGCCTTGTCCGGCCCGCTTGCGACGGAAGATATCATGCTCAATCGCTTCATGCTCATCGTGATCTTCGTGCCCCTGGCGATCATCCTGATCGCTCTGGCCGTCGCCAACCGCGAACTCGTCGCCTTCACGCTGGACCCGTTCAACCCCGGCAATCCGAAGCTGACGCTCACCTTGCCGCTGTTCATCTTCCTGTTCCTGGCGCTCGGCATCGGCATGATCGTCGGCAGCCTGGCAACCTGGGTCAAGCAGGGCCGCTACCGCAAGCTGGCGCGTCAGCGCGGCGTCGAGGCGGAAAACCTGCGCCAGGCGGTCAGCCGGGCCCCGGCGGCGCCGCAGGGGCCGGTGCTGCCGAAGCCGAGCAATTGAACCGCCGGCCGGCGCCTTTCGTTTCACGGAGCTTTTCATGCTGACCATTTCGGCCGCCGAGGTCGACCGTGCGCTGACCTTTCCGGGATTGGTCGAAACGTTGCGCACCGGGTTTCGCGAGGGTGCGGTGCAGCCCGTCAGGCATCATCACGCCGTCGAACGGCCTGATGGTGCGGCCTCGACCTTGCTGCTGATGCCGGCATGGACCGATTTCAATGCCGCCGGCACCTCAGCCGGGGGGCACGTCGGTGTCAAGATCGTCACCGTTTCACCCGATAACAACGCCATCGGCAGGCCCGCCGTGATGGGGCTCTATCTTCTGCTCAACGGCAGCACTGGCGAACCGGAAGCCCTGATCGACGGCCAGCGGCTGACGCAGTGGCGGACGGCCTGCGCCTCGGCGCTCGCGGCGTCCTATCTCGCCCGCGACGATGCCTCACGCCTGCTTGTGGTCGGCGCCGGCGCCCTGTCGCCGTTCCTCGCCAAGGCGCATTCGGCGGTGCGGCCGATCGAGACCATCCGCATTTGGAACCGCACTCCGGCCAATGCCGAGAAAGTCGCGGCGGATCTGCGCGCCGAAGGCTTCGCGGCGAGCGCCGCGACCGATCTCGATGCCGAGCTTGGCCAGGCTGATATCGTCTCCTCAGCGACGATCACCACCACGCCGCTTATCAAGGGCGCGCTGTTGCGGCCGGGAACCCATGTCGACCTGGTCGGCGGCTTCACCCCGGCGATGCGCGAAAGCGACGATGACGCGATCGCACGCGCCCGCGTCTATGTCGACACCCGCGCCGGCGCCACCAAGGAGGCCGGCGACATCGTCCAGCCACTGGCCTCGGGCGTCCTGAAACCGGAAGCCATCATCGCCGACCTGCACGAACTCGCACGCAATCAGAAGAAGGGCCGCGAGAGCACCGACGAGATCACGCTGTTCAAGTCGGTCGGCGCCGCGCTTGAGGACCTTGCCGCCGGCATTGCCGTTTACAAGGCGCTCAAGCCGTAGCACCTGCGAGCTTCTTCGCGGCCCCGGTCGTCAGCCGTCCACAATCGCCGTTTGTTGCGCACAAGGGCATAGCTGTGGCAGAAGCGGGCCGAACCGCCGGAGATGCTGCTTCTTGAAGTCTTTTCGCGACAAACGCCGCGACGGCCGCCCGCACCAGCCGGCGAAGGGTGGGACCGCACAGCCGCGCCCGCAGGAGAATCGGCCGGCGGTCAAGACAGACGTCCGGCCGCGCGAACCGCGTGATTTGAAACCGGAGAGTCAGTCCGCGCCGAAATCTTCGCCGCGCATCCTCGCCCGTCGCGACGGCGCCCTGCCGGCCGAGCAGCTTCCGCTGATCCTCGAAGTGGCGCCCAACGCCGATTACGCCCTGCTCGACAGCGGCTCCGGCCAGAAGCTTGAACAATACGGCCCCTACCGCATCGTGCGGCCCGAGGGCCAGGCGATCTGGCAGAAGGCCTTGCCGGCAAAGGACTGGGAGCGTGCCGACGCCATCTTCACCGGCGACACCGACGAGGAAGGTATTGGCCGCTGGCGCTTTCCCAAGACGCAACTCGGCGAAACCTGGCCGATGAAGCATGACGGCATCGATTATCTCGGCCGTTTCACCTCGTTTCGCCATGTCGGCGTCTTTCCGGAGCAAGCCTCGCACTGGGACCACATGGCCGGGCTGATCGCGGCGGCGAAGCGGCCGGTCAAGGTGCTGAACCTGTTCGGTTATACGGGGCTGGCGTCTCTCGTAGCAGCCCGTGCGGGCGCCGAGGTCACCCATGTCGACGCATCGAGGAAGGCGATCGGCTGGGCACGCGAAAACCAGGAGATGGCGGGGCTGGGCAACAAGCCGATCCGCTGGATCGTCGACGACGCGATGAAATTCGCCGAACGCGAGGAGCGCCGCGGCAGCCGCTACGACATCGTGCTGTTCGACCCGCCGGCCTATGGCCGGGGTCCCAAGGGCGAGGTCTGGCAGTTGTTCGAGGATCTGCCGGCACTGACCGATCTCTGCCGCGCGATCCTGACGCCGAAGCCGCTTGCCGTGGTGCTGACCGCCTATTCGATCCGCGCCTCCTTCTTCGCAATCCATGCCTTGATGCGCGACACCTTTGCCGGCATGGGCGGCAGGGTCGAATCGGGTGAGCTGATCATCCGTGAAAAGTCCGCCGGCCGGGCGCTTTCGACATCACTTTTTTCGCGTTGGGTGGCTTGAATGAACGAGCGGCACGTGGGCGCACCCGGCCAGGTGAAGGAAGTCACAAGCCTCGCCAATCCGCTCGTCAAGGACATCAAGGCACTCGCCTTGAAGAAATTCCGCGACCAGCAGAACGCCTTCATGGCCGAGGGACTGAAGCTGGTCATCGATGCGCTCGACTTGGGCTGGCAGATCAGAACCCTGGTCTTCGCCAAGGCCGGACGCGGCAACCCGGCGGTGGAGAAGGTCGCCGCGCGCACCGTTGCCGCCGGCGGCACCGTGCTCGAAGTGTCGGAAAAGGTGCTTGTCGCCATCACTCGCCGCGACAATCCGCAAATGGTGGTCGGCGTCTTCTCGCAGAAATTCCAGACACTGAAGGACATCCGCGCCGGCAATGGCGATGTCTGGGTGGCGCTCGACCGGGTGCGCGACCCCGGCAATCTCGGCACCGTCATCCGCACCGTCGATGCCGTCGGCGCCAAGGGTGTCATCCTGGTCGGCGACACCACCGATCCTTTTTCGGTGGAGACGGTGCGCGCCACCATGGGCTCCATCTTCGCCGTGCCGGTGGCGAAGGCAACGACCGAGGCCTTCCTTGCCTGGCGCGGCGGGTTCTCAGGTCTCGTCGTCGGCACGCATCTGAAAGGCGCGGTCGACTACCGCTCGGTCGATTTTTCCCGCGGGCCGGTGCTGCTGATGATGGGCAACGAGCAGCAGGGCCTGCCCGAAAGCCTGGCGGCCAGTTGCGACAGATTGCTCAGGATTCCGCAAGCCGGCCGCGCCGATTCGCTCAATCTCGCCGTCGCCACCGGCATCATGCTGTTCGAGATCCGGCGCGGTGCGCTGAAGCTCGACCCCATCGCGGACTCCAAGTGAGGGCTATCCAACCTTGAAATCGTGGTTCCCCTACGCCCTGCTCGTCGTCGTGGCCATCGCGCTCGACCAATGGATAAAACATCTGGTCGAAGCCGGGCTGCCCTTCCAGGAAAAGCTCGATCTGTTGCCGTTCCTGGCGCTGTTTCGCACCTACAATACCGGCATCGCCTTCTCGATGTTTTCCTCCTTCGGCGACACTGGCCTGGTGGTCGTCGCCGTGCTGGTCGTCGCCTTCGTACTTTATCTCGCCACCCGCACGCCGTCCGGTCATGTCGTCGCCCGCACCGGCTTTGCCCTGATCATCGGCGGTGCGCTGGGCAATTTGATCGACCGCGCCGTTTACGGCCACGTCATCGATTACATCCTGTTTCACACGCCGGTTTGGTCCTTTGCCGTCTTCAACCTCGCCGACGCCCTCATTTCGGTGGGCGCGGCACTGGTCGTCTTCGACGAACTCATCGGCTGGCGGCGCGAGCCCACGCCTTCGAACGATTGACCCGACGCGGTCATCGCCGCACAGTCAGCCCGACAAGCAAGCTCGCGGAGAAAAAGATGTCAGAAACCTTCAAAGCCATCCTCATTTCGCGCGACGCCGACAAAAGGCAGTCGGTAGCCGTGACGGACCTCGCCGACGCCGACCTGATGGAGGGCGACGTCACCGTCGCGGTCGAGGCGACGACGGTGAACTACAAGGATGGACTGGCCATTACCGGCAAGGCGCCGGTGGTCCGCCGCTGGCCGCTGGTGCCGGGCATCGACTTCGCCGGCACCGTCATCTCCTCTTCCAATCCCGACTGGCGCAAGGGAGACAAGGTCATCCTGAACGGCTGGGGCGTCGGCGAGACCCATTTCGGCGCCTATGCCGGGCGCGCTCGCGTCAACGGTGACTGGCTGGTGCCGCTGCCGAAAGGCATGAGCCCGCATGATGCGATGGCGGTCGGCACCGCTGGCTACACCGCCATGCTTTCTGTCATGGCGCTGGAACGGCATGGTATCCTGCCCGATCGCGGCCCCGTGGTGGTGACGGGGGCGGCCGGCGGCGTCGGTTCGGTCGCGATCTCGATCCTGTCCAGCCTCGGCTACCATGTCGTTGCGTCCACGGGCCGCAATGCCGAAAGCCCCTATCTGATCAACCTCGGCGCCGCCGAGGTGATATCGCGCGACGAACTCAACCAGCCTGCCAAACCGCTGGCCAAGGAGCGCTGGGCCGGCGGCGTCGATTCGGTCGGCAGCCACACGCTGGCCAACGTTCTCTCGATGACCTCCTATGGCGGCGCGGTCGCCGCCTGCGGCCTGGCCGGCGGCATGGACCTGCCGGCAAGCGTGGCCCCCTTCATCCTGCGCGGCGTCTCGCTGCTTGGCATCGATTCGGTGATGGCGCCGAAGGCCGTGCGCCTCGAGGCCTGGCGGCGCATTGGCACCGACCTCGACCTGGGGAAGCTCGCCAGCCTGTCCACGACCATCGGCTTCGACGGCATCATCGATGCGGCACGCGATATCGTCGACGGCAAGATCCGCGGACGCGTCGTCGTCGACATGTGACCGGCCTCGCCGATCGCCGGCGGCGGACGGAATTGCCGAATCCGGCGGCGAACCCGCCGCTGCCGGGACAAAAATGCCCGATCTGCTAAAATTCGAACGATCCGCCGCAATTTTCCATAATCTCTGTCTGGCAAGGATTTCGCATGATCGCGCAATCCGACAGGCAACAGGCGGACACTGGCGACGACGTCGATGCGGTATCCGCGCCGGCGCGCCGCTTTATCGCCTCGCCACCGCTGGTGCCCGAACAGCAATCGGCCAGGCAGCAAGGGCCGCTCCTGACTTTCGTTGTCATCCTGGCGCTGGCGGGCCTGTCCTATCTGACCGGTGCGCCGATCTTTGTCAGCCTCGCACTGCTGGCGACCGGCCTCGCCGGCCTCGCCATGCATCTACACGCCAGACGTCGCGTCCATCGTACCGCGGTGCTGCTTGACGAGACCACCGCCCGCAGCCGCGCCGAGATCGAGACGCTGGCCGACCGCATGTGGGAGATGCAGGAAAGCGAGGAGCGCTTTCGCGGTCTCATCGACGCGCTTGGCGACCTCGTCATCCACCGCGATCGCGACGGTTACATCGTCTATGCCAACAAGGTGTTCGCCGATCTGGTCGGTACCGATCAGCGCGACCTTGCCGGAAAGACGCTGGCCGAACTTGGCATCGAAGTCGGCATCGTTCCCGATGCCGCCTTTTCCGATCACGAGTGCCTGAGTTCCACCGACGTCGCCATCCGCACGCCGAGCGGCCCGCGCTGGTTCTCGTGGATCGAGCTGTCGGTGCGCGAGAAGGACAGCGGCGCGGTTTCCCATCGCGCGATCGCCCGCGACATCACCGCCCGCAAGCGCGCCGAATCCTCACTGATCACAGCGCGCGAGCGAGCCGAATATGCCAGCCAGGCCAAATCGCGCTTCCTCGCCACCGTCAGCCATGAAATCCGCACGCCGATGAACGGCATCATGGGCATGGCGAGGCTCTTGGCCGACACCAGCCTGTCGGCGGAGCAGCAGACCTATGTCGGCGCCATCTCGACCTCCGCCAGCGCCCTGCTCGCCCTGATCGAGGACCTGCTCGACTATTCCAAGATCGAGGCCGGACGCTTCGATCCGGAACCGCAGCCCATGTCGGTGCGCGAGATCGCCGACAACATCATCGAGCTGCTGGCGGCGCGCGCCTTCGCCAAGGATATCGGTCTCGGTTGTCACGTCGAGCCGGACGTACCGCAAATGATCACCGCCGATCCGGGCCGGGTCAGGCAGGTGCTGCTCAACCTCATCGGCAACGCCATCAAGTTCACCGACAGCGGCGGCGTGCTGGTCAGCGTGGCGCGTGCCCGCACCGAGACCAGCGACCGCATCTGCTTCACCATCGCCGACACCGGTCCCGGCCTGCGCGACGAAGACATGGAGCGCATCTTCGAGGAATTCGAGCAGGCCGACGGCACGTCGACGCGCGCGCATGGAGGGGCCGGTCTTGGACTTGCCATCTCCAAGCGCCTGGTGGCTGCCATGGGCGGCACGATCTCGGTCTCCAGCCGGCTTGGGCAAGGATCGGAATTCGTCTTCGAAATCCCGGCCATAGCGGCCACCGAGGCGCCACAGGGCCGGCTGAACGCGCTTGCCGGCAGGCGCGCGGTGATCCTGTCCAGGAACACCGTCGAAGCCGACGCCATCGCCCGCACCATCCGCGCCAATGGCGGCACCGCCGGTATCGCCACCACCGTGGCGCAGGCCGCATCCTTTGCCGACGGCTGCGACGTGCTTCTGGTCGACGCGGCCATGGAAGAGAGCGACGGACGGCTGCTCAAGCGATTGCGCCAAAGCGGCTTTTCCGATTGCGAAGCCGTCACGCTGATCGCGCCGACCGACCGCGGCATGCTTGGCGAATTCCGCGCCAGCGGCTACGCGACCTTCCTGGCCCGGCCGGTGCGCGGGGGAACGCTTTTGCGTGTGCTTTTGAGCAGCCATGCATCGGCCCTGGCCCAGCCCCAGCCGGAAGAGCGCCGCATCCCGGCGCTTCGCGCCGCCGGCGAGCGCCAGCAGGGCCTGTCCGTGCTGATCGCCGAAGACAATGACATCAATGCCATGCTGGCCCGCGCCACGCTGTTGAAGGCCGGGCATCGCGTCAAGGTGGTCGGCAACGGCAAGGCCGCCGTCGAGGCCGTCATCAGCGCCGGGCACAAGCACCGCTTCGACGTGGTGCTGATGGACCTGCATATGCCGGTCATGGACGGATTGGACGCAATTGCGGCCATACGCCGCCATGAGGAGGAAACGGCGGTGGCGCCCGTGCCGATCATGGTGCTGTCGGCCGACAGCCAGGAAAAGACCCGCCATGCCGTGCTCGCCCATGGCGCCAGCGGCTTCGTGACCAAGCCGCTGGACCCCGACGCCCTGGTCACCGCCGTCGAGAGCCAGGTCGCCGCCTGAGCTGTTTTTTTCCGGCCGCGCGGCGAATGCATGTCGCCCCAAAGCAGCTCTGGTTCCGTCAGGACGACATCCATGAAAACAAGGACTTGAGGCGCGTCGCCTCGATCCGTGCAGACGCGGGGCGCCTCGACTAAGCTCACCGAACATAGCCGGTTGACCGTTTTCGCCAGCCGACGAAGTATTGCCCGCGACGCCGTATCACGGTACTGTCACAATCCTGTTGCACCTACACCGTATCCCCGTGCCAAGAGGGATGGCTCGAAGGAGAATCACTCGTGCATACAGTTATGCCGGAATGTGACACTCGGCCGAACGCCAGCAGCGCCTTGCTCGCCGGACGTAACGTCGATTCCGTCATGAAGGGGGCAGCGCTCGGCCGTATCGGCAACCTCGAAGTGCGGCTTGCCCGCAACGAGGCCGAGATCGCGGCCGCGCAGGAAGTGCGCTACCGTGTCTTCTACGACGAGCTTGGGGCCAGGAAGGACCTGTTCCAGGCGCAGGATCGGCGTGACGCCGATCGGTTCGACCCGCTCTGCGACCATTTGCTTGTCTTCGACAATTCGATTTCCGGTCCCGAGCACCGCCGCATCGTCGGCACCTACCGCCTGCTGCGGCAGGAGATCGCGGCCGCTGCCGGAGGCTTCTATTCCGAAGGCGAATTCGAGCTGACCAAGCTCATCGCCCGCCACCCCGGCCAGCGTTTTCTCGAACTTGGCCGCTCCTGTGTTTTGCCCGAATACCGCTCGAAGCGCACCATCGAGGCGCTGTGGCAGGGCATCTGGGCCTACATCAATCACTACGAGATCGGCGTGATGACCGGCTGCGCTTCCTTCCACGGCACCGTGCCGGCCGCGCATGCCGAGGCGCTCACCTACCTTGCCCATCACTGCCGGACCAACTCGGCCTGGGATGTGCGCGCCGTATCCGGGCGCTATTGCTCCATGGACCTGATGCCGATCGAGGCGGTCAACGCCAAGGCGGCAATCGCGGCGATGCCGCCCTTGGTCAAGGGGTATCTGCGGGTCGGCGCCCGCATCGGCGACGGCTGCGTTATCGATCGCGAATTCTCGACGGTCGACGTCTTCGTGGTGATGCCGGTCAAGGAAATCGGCGCCCGCTACGTCAACTACTATGGCGGGGAAGCGCAGCGCTTCGCCGCGTGAACGGTGAGTGACGATCCCTCCAAAGCGTTCGACTCGTTGCGCTTTGCGGCGGCAGGCCTTCTGGATGTCGTCGAAACCACGTCCTATGGAACGCCGGCCCTTAAGGTCGGCAAGAAGTTGCTCGCCAGGGTCAAGGACGCGAACACCATCGTGCTGATGTGTCCGCTCGACGAGAAGGAGATGCTGTTGGAGGCGGCTCCCGAAATCTATTTCGAAACCGATCACTATAAAGGCTGGCCGGCAATCCTGGTCAGGCTGGACAAAATCCCTTCCGAAGAATTGCGCCATCGGCTCGAACAAACCTGGCTGAGGCAGGCGCCGAAGAAATTGGTCGGGGCCTGGCGGGCAGGAAAAGGCTGATTCAAGGAATGTCTTCCGGCCGCCGGCCGGGCCGGCTCTTATAGGACGGAAACGACCATCCATATTTCAGCGCGCCGCCGCGCACCAGGAAGGCTGCCGCAAAACCGATCAGGTTGGAGGCGAGCGGCGGCAGGCCGGCAAGGTCGCCGACTGTATAGAGGCCGGCACCGGCTAGGGCTGCACTGACGTAGATCTCCGGCCTGAGCAGCACAGACGGCTCGCCGGCCAGGAGATCGCGCAGAATGCCGCCGAATGTAGCGGTGAGTACGCCGGTGATGACGGAAACGACAGGCGAACCGGTGATGGCCAGTCCCTTGGCCGCGCCCATCACCGAAAAGGCAGCCAGCCCGATGGCGTCGAGCCAGAGCAGCCATTTCCAGCGCGATTCGGCGCGATGCGCGCTGAAGAACACGAGCACCGCCACCACCGTGCAGATCAGGACATAGCTGGAATTGGCGACCCAGAAAACCGGCAGATTGAGAATGACGTCGCGAAGCGTGCCGCCGCCAATGCCGGTTACGCTGGCCAGGAACAGATAACCGATGATGTCGAGTTGTTTGCGCGACGCAGCCAACGCTCCGGTCGCCGCAAACACGGCGACGCCGGCATAGTCGAGAAGGGCGATGGGATTCAAAGACATGAGGCAGTAGGCGGTGGGGATTAGGAATAGGGTATCAATAGCACGAAGCCGTGCGATTGATACGACTCCTTAGTTCCCTACTGCCTACTGCCTATTCCCTTACTACGCGTCCTTCTCGGCCTGCTCATTGACCGGCCCCGGCTCGACGGGTGCCTCGGCGGCGATCTTGGGGCCGCCCTTGGCGACGCCGACCATGGCCGGGCGCAGCACGCGCTCGCCGATCGAATAGCCCGGCTGCACGACCTGGACCACCGTGTTGGCCGGCACATCCGGATTGGGCACTTCGAACATCGCCTGGTGGAAATTGGGATCGAACTTCTCGCCCTCCGGAGCGAGTTTCTTGACCCCATGCCGTTCCAGCGCCGACAGCATGGCGCGTTCGGTCAGGTCGACGCCTTCGATCAGTGCCTTGAAGCCGGCGTCACCAGACGCCTTGGCCTCGGCGGGAATGGCGTCCAGCGCGCGGCGCAGATTGTCCGACACCGACAGCATGTCGCGCGCGAAATTCGCAACCGCATAGGTGCGCGCGTCGTGCACGTCGCGCGCGGTGCGGCGGCGCAGGTTTTCCATCTCGGCCGCGACACGCAGAGCGCGGTCCTTCAGCTCTTCATTTTCCTTCAGCAGCCGCACAAGCGCTTCATAGTCGCCATCGATGCTGCCTTCCGTGCGCTCGGCATTGGCATTGGCCTCGGCCGCCTCCACTTCACTGGGCACGCGTTCGTCTTTTGCCTGGTCGCTCATCGCCGTTTCCCGTTATCTCGAATGGTCTGGATTTTGTGCCCGATATCGAGGTTCGGCGGCCAAAAATCAAGGGGTAAGCGCCCCTGGGCCTTTGGCCGGCACTAAGCCGTGACCGGCGGTGATACTTCGATTTTAATTCAAATTTTACCGTACTTGCTGGCTTTGCTTGCGCCAAGGGCGTGATGCGGGAACCATTCCCTTGCTGGAGGAGTTTCGGAACCGACATAGGATTTTGAAATGATGACCCGCAACAAGGCTGAAAAGGGAGAACGGCTCGCCACGGAGGTCCGGCGCCAGCTCGGTGCCGAGGCGATGACCCGTTTTTTGCGCACCTTGCCGGCTTTCCGCACCGAGGCCGACATTCCCGACCGCTTCAGGCAATTGCTCGACCGCCTCGACCGATTGGAGGATGGGGACGTAAGCTGGCGACGCCAGTAAGGCTCTCGCCAGGATTCTTACGCGACAATTACGCGCGGTAATTTCGCGTGATCGTCGCCTTGCGGCGGCGGCACGCCCCGCCTATGCTTCGTGATGAACATTATTTCCCCCGACGCGGCCGCTAACAGCAAGCGCGCCTGGCTGAAGATTCTGGCGCGCTACAAGAAGCCGGACCGGCGGCGCAGCGCCATCGAGCTCGCCATCACCCTTATCCCGTTTGCCACGCTCTGGGCGCTCTCTTCGGCCGCCTATGCCTATGGCCATTGGTGGGGGCTGGTCCTGATCCTTCCGGCGGCTGGGTTCCTGGTGCGCATCTTCATGATCCAGCATGATTGCGGCCATGGATCCTTCTTCGCCAATCGTGTCGCCGACGACTGGATCGGCCGCGCGCTCGGCGTCCTGACCTTGACACCCTACGACTGCTGGCGGCGCGCCCACGCGACACATCATGCCGGCGCCGGCAATCTCGACGAGCGCGGCACGGGCGACATCCGGACCCTGACCGTTGCCGAATACCGGCGGATGTCCTGGCGTGGCCGCCTTGCCTATCGGCTCTACCGGCATCCGCTGGTGATGTTCGGTCTCGGGCCGATCTGGCTGTTCATCTTCTCGCAAAGGCTGCCTGTCGGCATGATGCGTGGCGGGCTGACGCCCTGGGTGTCGTCAATGACCACCAATCTCGCCATCGCGCTTGCGGCGGCCTTGCTTATCTGGACCGTTGGCCCGGGTGCGTTCCTGGTTGTCCATCTGCCGATCGTCATTCTCGCCGGTTCGGCCGGCGTCTGGCTGTTCTACGTCCAGCACCAGTTCGAGGAGACGGAATGGGCAAAGGATGACGAATGGGAATTCCAGCGCGCCGCCTTGCACGGCTCGTCCTATTACGACCTGCCGCCGGTGCTGAACTGGTTCACCGGCAATATCGGCGTCCACCACGTCCACCACCTCTCCGCCAAGGTGCCGGGCTACCGTCTGCAGGAAGTGCTGCGCGATTATCCGGAGCTGCGCGGCATCGGTCGCGTCACGCTGCTCGAGAGCTTGCGCTGCGTCAAACTGGCATTGTGGGACGAAAACCGCCGCAAGCTGGTGTCGTTCCGTGAGGCACGGGCGGCGGTATAGCGTCTGCCTTCCCCCCGTCACTACACGGGAAGAAGGTGCCGGCAGGCGGATGAGGGGCAGCGCCGGGCTTTCAAAGTGATTTGAAAGCAACAGCGAACGACACCTGGATCTTAACCTCAGGCCGCCTGGCGCTCCTCGCGCATCAGCATCTCGCCGTGGCGGATTTCCGTGCCCAGCACCTTCAGGCATTCGCGGATGAAGTTGGACAGGCCGGGCCATCCCTTGGCCGACACCATATTGCCGTCGACATGGGCGCCTGTCGGCGCGACGTCGATGTAGATGCCGCCGGCCAACGTCACTTCCGGTTCGCAGTAGTGGAGCGCCGCCACTTCCCTGCCCCGCACCACGCCATCGACCGCGATCAGGATCTGCACGCCATGGCAGATGGTGAAGATCGGCTTGCCAGCCTCGTGGAAATGCCGCACCAGCGCCTGAACCCGCTTGTCGATGCGGATGTATTCCGGTCCGCGCCCGCCGGCCGCGTAGACGGCGTCATAGTTGGTCGGGTCCACCTCGGCAAACGTCTTGTTGAGGATGTAGTCGTGGCCGAGCTTTTCCGTATAGGTCTGGTGGCCTTCGAAGTCGTGCAGCGAGGTCTTCAGCACATCGCCTGCCTTCTTGTCCGGGCACACGACATGGACGGTGTGTCCGACGGCATGCATGGCCTGTTCGAAAACGAAAATCTCATATTCCTCGCTGAACTCGCCAACGAGCATCAATATCTTCTTGGCAGCCATTCCCGGTTCCTCCCTTGTGGCCATTTATTTCGGATCACAAAATAATAATGCCATCCTACGGCCAAGACGTCCTTCGGGAAAGAGAGAAACGTAAAATTGGTCAGACCAGTTTTGGCGAAATTCCGCTTCTCTGAGGTGCGAGTCTATCGCCTCGACTGAAAATGGTTCACCTGGTTCGACCAGAATGCCGGAAGAGGTGGCATGGACGACAAGCTGGCGTCAGCTGGAGCGCACGCGCCGCCAGGAATATTTCGGGCCTTTGGGCTCCGGCACGGCGGCTGGCTGGTAATAGAGTCCCAATCCGCCTGTGCGGCCCTCTTCCAGGCGCTTGAGCAGCACCGGGTTCGATATCTCGAACTCGTCGAAGCCGAGGCGGAGCATATGCGGCAGCTGGTCGACAAGAACCTGCCCGGTGGCGCGCACCGCACCTTCGAAATGGTAGCGGCTGCGCAGCAATTCGCCCTTGGAGAAGGAGCGACCGTCGTTGAAGGCCGGAAAGGCGAGCGCCACCAGCGACAGCTGGTCGAGCAGATCGGCGATCTTCTCGAGCTGGTCGCCGGGCTGCAGCAGGACGCCAAGCCGCTCCCTGGCGGAAAGGCGCACCTCCGGATCAAGATCGAGGAACGGCTGCAGCGGCAGGATGAAGCGGCCATTGCCGGAAAGCGCGTCTGCGTTTTCGGCATGGGCCCACTCATCCTCGCGAAAACCCTCCGGGGTCCAGAGCCGGGTCTCCGGTGTCGTCGATTCAGTCATCAAAATTCCCAAAATTCGAAGAGCTCAAGGGTGTGTTGAAATTCAGGTCAGGCCACGTCGAAAACGGCTGCTTCCGAGGCCGGAGCGGAGCGTACTTGAAGTACGTGAGTACCGGAAGCGCAGGAAGCCGCCGTTTGCAGACCGGCCTCACCTGAATTGCAACATACCCTATAGTGATGCGTCGGTCAGCGACACTTCCAGCCCCGACAGGTGAATGCCGCATTCGGTCTTGGCATGACCGGCCCAGCGGCCGCTGCGCGCGTCTTCGCCCGGCTGCACCGGCTGCGTGCACGGGAAGCAGCCGATCGACAGATAGCCGTAGGCGACGAGCGGATTTTCGCGCAGCACATGCGCGCGCATGTAGTCCGCCTGATCCGATGTCGTCCAATGCGCCAGCGGATTGATGCGGATGCGCGGGCCGACCGCCTCAAACACCGGAAGTGCTGCCCGTGTCGAGGCCTGGAAGCGCTTGCGTCCGGTCAACCATGCGCGGAAGGGTGCGACCCCACGCGCCAGCGGCTCGACCTTGCGCACATTGCAGCAGGCATCGGTGTCGCTCTGGTGGAGATTGCCCGTCGGGTCGATCCGCTCAAGTGCGGCCTCCTCCGGCTTGATGACCTGGATGTTGGTCAGCCCGAAATCGGCGACGAGCGCGTCGCGGTAGCCGAGTGTCTCCTCGAAATGCTTGCCGGTGTCGAGGAAGATGACCGGTAGCGACCGGTCGATCTCGGCGATCATGTGCAGCAGCACGGCGGAATCGGCACCGAAAGACGACACGGCCGCGATTTCGTCGCGGAACAGTTCGCCGGCCGTGCGTTCGATGATCTCGAGCGGCTTCAGATGGCCGTAGAGCGCGTCGAGCCCCGCCGCCTTGGCGGCGACGCCGTCATCGACATCGGCTATACGGTCAAGCGGCCTTGGCTTCGCCAGCATAGAGCGCCTCCTTGAACGGCGCGGGACCGACACGGCGGTAGGCGTCGATGAATTTTTCCTGAGGGTCGGTCCGAAGGCCGAGATAGGTGTCGACGATCGTCTCGATGGCATCGGTGATCTCTTCGGACGAGAAGCCGCGCCCGATGATCTCGCCGACCGACGTGTTCTCGTCGGCGGAGCCGCCGAGCGTGACCTGATAGAGCTCGGAGCCCTTCTTCTCGACGCCGAGGATGCCGATATGGCCGACATGGTGATGGCCGCAGGCATTGATGCAGCCGGAAATCTTCAGCTTCAGTTCACCGATCTCGCGCTGCCGCTCCAGCGAGGCGAAGCGGCGCGAGATTTCCTGGGCGATCGGGATCGAGCGCGCCGTCGCCAGCGCGCAATAGTCGAGGCCCGGGCACGAGATGATGTCCGATATCAGGTTGGAATTGGCCGTCGCCAGGCCGATGTCGACAAGGGCGTCATAGATCGCCTTGAGGTCGGCGCGCGCCACATGCGGCAGGATCAGGTTCTGCTCATGGCTGACGCGAAGTTCGTCGAAGGCGTATTTTTCGGCGATGTCGGCCACCGCTTCCATCTGGCTGTCCGAGGCGTCGCCCGGCACGTCGCCAATGCCCTTGAGCGAAATCGTCACCGCCGCGTAGTCGGGATGGCGATGCGTCACCACATTCTGGTCGAGCCACTCCGAGAAACCCTTGGAATCGAGGCGGGCCAGCTTCACGGCCTCGTCGCCATCGGGCCGATCAACCAGCGCCGGCGGCGCGAAATACGCTTCGATGGCGCGGATGTCGGCGTCAGGCAGTTTAAGCTCGGCGTCCTTCAACTCCTGCCATTCGGCCTCGACTTGCCGGGTGATTTCCTCAACGCCGGTCTCATGGACGAGGATCTTGATGCGCGCCTTGTACTTGTTGTCGCGGCGGCCATAGAGATTGTAAACACGCAGGATCGCCGTGCAGTAGGACAGAAGGTCGGCTTCCGGCAGGAAGTCGCGGATCTTCCTCGCCACCATCGGCGTGCGGCCCTGGCCACCACCGATATAGACGGCGAAGCCGAGCTCACCGGCGGCGTTCTTCTTCAGATGCAGCCCGATATCATGCGTCTGGATGGCGGCACGGTCGCGCTCGGCACCCGTCACCGCGATCTTGAATTTTCTGGGCAGGAACGAGAATTCCGGATGCACCGACGACCATTGCCGCAGGATTTCCGCGTAGGGGCGCGGATCGGCGGCCTCATCGGCGGCGGCCCCGGCAAAATGGTCGGCGGTAACGTTGCGAATGCAATTGCCGCTGGTCTGGATGGCGTGCATCTCCACACTTGCCAGGTCGGCCAGGATCGCCGGAATGTCCGACAGCGCCGGCCAGTTGAACTGGATGTTCTGGCGTGTGGTGAAATGCCCGTAGCCCTTGTCGTATTTGCGGGCGATGTGGCCGAGCATGCGCAACTGCTTGCTGTTCAGCGTGCCATAGGGCACCGCGATGCGCAGCATATAGGCGTGCAGTTGCAGATAGACGCCGTTCATCAGCCTGAGCGGCCGGAACTGGTCCTCGGTGATCTCGCCGGACAGCCGGCGCTGGACCTGGTCGCTGAACTCGGCGACGCGGGCCTGGACAAAATCGTGGTCGAACTCATCGTAACGGTACATGCTTCGTCTTTCAGGGCGCGTCCGCCCGTTTCACTTGGTATTCCGGCTAGGCTGCCCGCTCGGCCTGCTTGCCGAGGTCGCCACGGATGGTCGGGCCCGCGGCGCGGATCTTCTCACGCAGCCGCACGGGCTCGACCACGCCGTCAACGACTTCCGCGTCGATCAGGTTGACGTCGACCACCTCGTTGGCGGCAAACGCCCTGGCGCCGATCGCCTCCAGGCGATCCTCGGCCGCCTTATCGTGGGCAGGGTCCGCCTGATCCACCGTCTCGGCCCAGCCGCCATCGGCGTACCACACGGCAATGCCATCGCCGAGACGATTGGCAGTCAAGATCTTCATGGCTGAACTCCTTCGGCAGCGACGGACGCACCTGCAACCCTGTGTGCCGCGAGCGGCTCTGATCGCTCGAAATTGGCACCGGCGACAGCGTCGCCGATAATGGTCATGACCGGGCCGGAAAGATCGGCCCGTGCTTCCAGCGACGGCAGATCGGCCAGCGTGCCGTGGAAACGGCGGCGGTTGGCAAGACTGGCATTCTCGACCACGGCGACCGCCGTATCCGGCGAAAGGCCGGCCTCGATCAGCCGGCCGGCAACCTCGGCCGCGACCGAGCGGCCCATATAGACGGCAACCGTGGCGCCGGAAATCGCGAGCTTGGCCCAGTCCGGCAGCGAATTGCCCTTGAGATCGTGGCCGGTGGTGAAAACCATCGACGAAGAGACACCGCGCAAGGTCAGCGGCAGCTCGAAATCGGCGGCGGCGGCAAAGGCCGCGGTGACACCCGGAACCACCTCATAGGCGATACCGGCATCACGCAGTGCCGCCATCTCCTCGCCGGCGCGGCCGAACACCAGCGGATCGCCCGACTTCAGCCGCACCACCCGCTTGCCCTGACGGCCAAGTTCCACCAGCAGCGCATTGATTTCGGCCTGGCTCTTGGTATGGCAGCCCTTGCGTTTTCCGACTGCCAGGCGCTCGGCATCGCGTCGGCCCATGGCGATAACCGCCTCCGGCACCAGCGCGTCATGGACGATGACATCGGCCTCCATCAGCAGGCGATGCGCCCGCAGCGTCAGCAGATCCTCGGCGCCCGGACCGGCGCCAACCAGCGCGATGTGCCCCGAAGCCGGCGCGTTCGACAGGAGCAGATCAGTCGCCGCCTCATACGCCCGCGAAAGCTCGCCAGCCTCGATGGCACGCGCCGGCGCACCGCCGAAGAAGTCGCTCCAGAACCGGCGACGAATATTGCCTTTGGGCAGTCTCTCGGCGGCGGTACGGAACGACGCAGCGAGCGCCGCCAGCCGACCGAACGACGGCGACAGCATGCGGTCGATGCGGCTGCGCAGCATCTGGGCAAGCACCGGGCCTGCCCCCTCGGTACCGATGGCGATGGCGACCGGCGCGCGATTGACCAGCGCAGGGGTGAAGAAATCGCAGAGCTCCGGCCGGTCGACGGCATTGACCGGAATACCCAGCCGGCGCGCATCCGCGGCGACGCGGCGGTCAAGCGTGTCATCGCCGCTGGCGGCAAACACCATGACCGCGCCGTCGAGCTGCGAGGCATCGTAAACTGCCGCGATATGGCTGGCACCGGACTGGGCGATGAAGGCAAGCAGATCCGGTTCGACATTTTGGGCGATGATGCGCAGGACCGCGCTCGACTGTTCGATCAGCCGCGCCTTGGCCAGGGCTTGCTCGCCGCCGCCAACAATGGCCACGGCTTCGCCTTCGACCCGCACGAAGACGGGAAAGGCGTTGAGCTTGGCATCGACCTGCGGCATGTGAAACGCAATCCGGGAACAGTATCGCGGTTTTACGCCCGGGCGCGAAAAACCAGAAGCAAACCACTCGCGCATCCTGTGATGGCAGGCAATCGCTTTTTCGCAACTGCGAAAGGCAGGAGAAAAATATTCCCATGCGGGTTCTGGGCGGGCCAAGTCGCAGGCGTGAACCTTGATTTCAGCTGCTTTTAGCCGCCGGCGCCTCGCCTGGCAAAACAGTTTTTCTAATTTCTACCAATTCGGTAGATTAAAGTAATCCGTTGACGAACCTGGCGTTCGGCGTTCACGGCACAGATTTTTGGTACGCCTTGGCGTTGGAACGTTGCCGGGCCGAAACGCGTTCCCGATATGTCAATTATTCAACAAGGAGCGCTTCCCATGAATACGATCAGACTGAAGCACGGCATCTGGGTTCTGGTGGCCGACGGCGAAAAAGCGCTCTTGCTCAAGAATGCCGGCGACAACAAATTTCCGAACCTTGAGGTCGTGCAGGTGATGGAACAGGAGAACCCGCCCACCCGTGAACAGGGAAGCGACAGTCCCGGCCGATACAATGACGGCCCGTCCGTGCACCGCAGTGCGGTCGAGGATACCGACTGGCACCGGATCGGCAAGGAGCGCTTCGCGGAAGAAATCGCGGCCCGGCTCTACAAGCTCGCCCATGACGGTGAGTTCGACAGCATCGTGCTCGTCGCCCCGCCGGTGGTGCTCGGCACCATGCGCAAGAAGCTGCACAAGGAGGTCGGAGACAAGGTTATGGCTGAAATTCCAAAGACCATGACCAACCACGCCATCCCTGAGATCGAGGCCCTGTTGCAGGTCGCCTGATGGAAGGCGACACACCCGGCCATCTAGGCGAGCATCTCGCGGACCTTACCTGACCGGCGGCTTTTCGGCTGCCGGTCAGGTAATTGTCGCCCCGCCATCGATTTTCGCGCCCTTGCGGGTTGCACCACCGTCACCCCTTCCACCATATTGCGAAACAGGCGACGGCTCCGGGCGGCGCATATCCGACATCGCTAGCTTGAAAGGCGCTCCATAGACAATGCCGCATGACACGCCCCTTATCGCCACCATCGTCGCCGGTCTGGGGCTGGCTTTCGTCTTCGGCGCTCTCGCCAACCGTTTCCGCATTCCGCCGCTGGTCGGCTATCTCGTAGCCGGTGTGCTGGTCGGGCCGAACACGCCCGGCTTCGTCGCCGATGCCAGCCTTGCCAATGAACTGGCCGAAATCGGCGTCATCCTGCTGATGTTCGGCGTCGGCTTGCATTTCTCGCTGAAGGACCTTTTGTCGGTCCGCGCCATCGCCGTGCCGGGCGCCATCGTTCAGATCGGCTTTGCCACGCTGCTCGGCATCGGTCTTGCCTGGATGCTCGGCTGGTCGATGGGCGCGGGTGTGGTGTTCGGCCTGGCGCTGTCGGTGGCCTCGACCGTGGTGCTGCTGCGTGCCTTGCAGGAGCGCCGCCTGATCGAGACCGAGCGCGGCCGCATCGCCGTCGGCTGGCTGATCGTCGAGGATCTGGCCATGGTGCTGGCGCTGGTGCTGCTGCCGGCGCTTGCCGGTGTGCTGGGTGGCCAGGAGCAGGCGGATGTGCATTCGAGCGGCCTGCTCTCGCTGCCGGCCAGCTACGGCATCTGGGGCGTCGTCGGCGTCACGCTGGCCAAGGTCGCCGCCTTCGTTGTCGTCATGCTGGTGGTCGGCCGCAGGGTCATCCCCTGGATCCTGCACTATGTCGCCCATACCGGGTCGCGCGAACTGTTCCGTCTCTCGGTGCTCGCAATCGCGCTCGGCGTCGCCTTCGGAGCGGCAAAACTGTTCGGCGTGTCGCTGGCGCTGGGCGCCTTCTTCGCTGGCATGATCATGAGCGAATCCGAGCTCAGCCACCGTGCGGCGGAAGAATCGCTGCCGCTGCGCGATGCCTTTTCGGTGCTGTTCTTCGTCTCCGTCGGCATGCTGTTCGATCCGCTCAGCCTGATCAGCAACGGACTGCCGATCCTGGCCACGCTCGCCATCATCGTTATCGGCAAGTCGCTGGCGGCGTTCGTCATCGTCGTCGCCTTCGGCTATCCCCTGGCCACGGCCTTGATGATTTCGGCCAGCCTTGCCCAGATCGGCGAATTCTCCTTCATCCTGGCGGAACTCGGCGTCGGGCTGAAACTGTTGCCCGAACAAGGGCGCGACCTGATCCTGGCCGGTGCGATCCTGTCGATCGTGCTCAATCCACTGATGTTCCTGGTCATCGACTGGATGAAGCCGTGGCTGGAGGCTCGTGCCGCCAGGACGGCAGCGCCGGCGGAAACAAAGCCGGTCGGTCCGGCGACCGAACCAGGCCAGGTGGCCTCGGTTGCCTCGACTTTTCAAAAGGAAGACGGCCCACCACCGAAGACTACACTCACCGGCCATGCCATCCTGATCGGCTACGGCCGCGTCGGCGGTCTCGTCGGCACCGCGCTGAAGGAAGCGGCCCTGCCCTTCCTCGTCATCGAGGACGCCGACAAGACACTGGCCAAGCTGAAAGCCGACAATATCGAGACCGTGGCCGGCAATGCCGCCAACGCCGAAGTGTTCGCGGCCGCCAATCCCGAAGGCGCCAGGCGGCTGATCCTCGCCATCCCCAACGCGTTCGAGGCCGGCCAGATCGTCCTGCGGGCGCGTGCCGCCAATCCCAACATCAACGTCGTCGCCCGCGCCCATTCCGATGCCGAGGTCGATCATCTCAAGGGGCTCGGCGCCGACACGGTGATCATGGGCGAGCGCGAGATCGCGCGTGGCATTGTCGAAGAGGTATTGGGCAACCATGCCGGGCAAAAGCCAGTTCGCGATGCCATGGCGGAAGGCGCAGGAGCCGCGCCTATTGCTTTACAATCGTGAGGCCGGCGTCGATCAGCTATGTTCGAAAGAGCCGATAATCTCAGCGATGCGATCCAGGATCTCGCCTGCCTGGCGAATGTTCAGACTTGCGTCCCATTCATAAATCAGCAGCGACCCAACTATATTTGTCTCCGCGAAACGCTCATATCCACGAGCCGGCTCGCTCACACGTGCTGGCCGCCATTGATGTGGATTTCCGAGCCGGTCACGTAGGACGCCTGCCCCGAGCACAGGAAGAAGATGATGTCGGCGACCTCGGCCGTGGTGCCGAGGCGCCTGAGCGGAATGGTCTCGACGATCTTGTCCGTGCCCGGCGACAGGATCGCGGTGTCGATCTCGCCCGGCGCGATGGCGTTGACGCGGATGCCGTGCGGGCCGAAATCATGCGCCATTTCGCGCGTCAGTGAGCCGAGGGCCGCCTTCGACGTGGCGTAGGCGGTGCCGGCAAACGGATGGACGCGGGTGCCGGCGATCGAGGTGACGTTGACGATTGATCCTTTCGCCGCCGCCAACTCCTTGAACAGGCCGCGCGCCAGCATGATCGGCGCGAAGAAATTCACCTGGAAAACGTCGCGCCAGACATGCATCGGCGTGTCGATCGAGTCCATGCGGCCGTTGCCGTCCTTGAGCTTCGGCGAAATGCCGGCGTTGTTGACCAAGGCGTGCAGCTGGCCGCCATGCGATTCCAGCCGATGGCGGATTTCCGAGACCGCGATGCCGACATCTTCCTGGTCGGCGAGGTCAACCTTGATGTGATCCTCGGGGCCGGCCGGCCACGGGCAATCCTCGGCAAAGGCCTGGCGCGAGCAGGTGATCACGCGCCAGCCCTCGCGCGAAAAACGCTTGACCGTGGCATGGCCGATGCCGCGGCTGGCGCCGGTCAGCACGATGGTTTTTCTGGTGTCGAGTTCAGCCATGTCGCGGTCTCCGGGCCGGAGATGTAGCCGAACGCCGCGGCGCTGGCGAGAGGCGGATTGACGCCGCTTGAATGAGAGCGTCAGCCGCCGCCCAGAATGTCGAGAATCGAGGTCTTCCGCTTCTTGAGCGGCCCGCCGACGCTGCCTGGCGGCACCGGATGCCCGACAGAGGCGGTGGCGCCGTCATCCGACGGCATGTTGAAGCCATCGGCATCGACGGTCTGGGCCGGCCGCGCGACACGGGACGGCGATGGCGGTTGCGCCGGCGCGGACGGCGCCTGCTGGCCAACGGATGCCGATGGAACCGGTGCCACCTGGTTGTTATCAGCCGAGGGTATGTCGTCGGGCACGATCGTGTCGGCCGGTGTCGATTTCCAGGTGCCGGGCAGCGGCCGCACCGGCACACCCTCATGCGCGGCGACCATGAATTCGTGCCAGGCCTGCGCCGGCAGCGCGCCGCCGGTGACCTTCTTCATCGCCGTGCCGTCATCATTGCCGAACCACACACCGGTGGTGAGATTGGCGGTGTAGCCGACGAACCAGGCATCGCGCGAATTCTGGCTAGTGCCGGTCTTGCCGGCCGACGGCCAGGCGAAAGCCGCTTTCTTCGCGGTGCCGATCTCGACGGTGCCGGTCATCATCGAATTCATCATGCCGACGATCTCGGGTTTCACCACACGTGGAGCACTGCCGCCACCGCTGTCATAGATCAGCTTGCCGTCCGCAGTCGTGATGCGGCGGATGAAATGAATGTCCGGCTTGTAGCCGCCATTGGCGAAAGGCACATAGGCCGAGGTCAACTCCAGCGGCGTCACTTCCGAGGTGCCGAGCGCGATCGATGTGTTGGCCTGCAGGTCGGACTGGATGCCCATGCGATGCGCGGCTTCCACCACCGCGTTCGGCCCGACTTCCATGGTCAGCTGCGCGGCAACCGAGTTCAGCGACTTGGCCAGCGCGGTCGCCAAAGTGACCTTGCCGAAGTACTTGCCGCCGTAATTGTCGGGCGTCCAGTTGCCGATCTTGATCGGCGCGTCGTTGCGCACGCTGTCGGGCGTCCGGCCAGCCTCAAGGGCCGCCATATAGACGAACGGCTTGAACGCCGAGCCTGGTTGGCGACGTGCCTCCGAGGCGCGGTCGAACTGGCTGGTCGAATAGTCGTAGCCGCCGACCATGGCGCGCACCGCACCGGAATCGTCGATCGACACGAGCGCGCCCTGGGTGACGTTGAGCTTCTTGCCGCTGTCGTCGATCAGCCGGCGGATCGACTTCTCGGCGAGCTTCTGCAGGTTCAGGTCGACGGTGCTGTCGATGACGATGTCGCCGCGCACGTCGCCGATCAGGTCGGGCAGCTCCTCCATGATGGTGTCGGCAACATAGTTTTCCGAGCCGGTCCAGTAGGATGGCGAGCGTGTCGCCGGAGCACTGAGCGCCGTCTTCAGTTCCTTCTCACTGATCTTGCCCTCCTCGCGCATGGCGGCGAGCACGAGCTGCGAGCGTTCCTCGGCGGCCTTCGGATCGCGCGCCGGCGACAGCCGCGACGGCGCCTTCAAGAGACCTGCAAGCAGGGCTGCTTCCGACAGGGTGACGTCGCGCGCGCTCTTGCCGAAATAGCGCCGCGAAGCCGCCTCGACGCCAAAGGCGCCGGAGCCGAAATAGACCCGGTTGAGGTACATTTCGAGGATCTGGTCCTTGGTGTGCTTGTGCTCCAGCCACAGCGCCAGCAACACTTCCTGCACCTTGCGTTCCAACGTACGGTCGGGCTTCAGGAACAGGTTTTTCGCCAATTGCTGCGTCAGCGTCGATCCGCCTTGCGAGAAATGCCTGCCGAGCAGGTTGGTCACCATGGCGCGCGACAGGCCAATCGGATCGACACCGAAATGCGAATAGAAGCGGCGGTCCTCGATGGCGATCACCGCCTCGGGGATATAGGGCGACATTTCGTGCAGGCCGACGGCTTCGCCGCCGCTCATGCCGCGATTGGCGAGCAACTGGCCATCGGCCGAGACGATCTTGATGTTGGGAGCGCGGTCGGGGATCGACCATGTCGTGGCCGCCGGCATCTTGGCGCCGTAGTAGATGACGACGCCCGCCACCGCGATGCCGCCCCAGATGGCGAGGACGAAGCACCAGTAGAACAGCCGGCCAAGCACGCCGAACAGGCCACGCCGGCTTCTGCCGCGTCCGCCGCGCGACGATTTCGCTTTCGACGATTTGCGTTTTGCGGAGGCTTTGCGGTTGCTCGGCACGACGCGGTCCTCCTCGCTCACCGAAAGACCGGCCGAGGACCGCGTCTGTGGCGGTCCCTCGAAGCTGGGTTCGATGCGGCTGTCTCTGCGGTTCGCCATGCGCTGCGCTGTCTGTTCCCGGTGCCTATGGCGCTTCGGTTGAAGAGTAGATGCGGCGATTTAAGGGCGGGTTAAGTCGGAAAAATTCAAAGCGATTGATAATCAAATGCTTGGCAGCCTGTCCATTTCCGGGATTGCGGATCAGGCGCCGGCAGGCGGTCGCGTCCGACGAGAGAGACCGATCAGAACCATTGGTCGGAACGCCAGTATCCGGCAGCGGACAAGCCTTTGATACGCAGTCACGCCATGGTCTCCGTCAGGGCGCGATCGCAGATCCGGCGTCGCATTCGACCGCGCCCCAATTCATTCCTCCCCAGATGATCACCTGGTGGATATGCGTCAACCAATCGCCGCACGGACAGAAAGCGCGGCCCTGGACGACTGCATCACCTCGCCGACATGGCAGTAGCAGACGATCTCATGCAGTTGGTGATCGGTCAGCTCGAAGAAGCGCTTGGCTTCGCCATAACTGTCGTCCTTCAGACCCTCGTCTTTCAAAATGGGGTCCGTAAAGGCAACCGATATCGGCGAGCCATCGCCTCGCATGACATTGCGCTCGGGCGGTGCACGGTATTCGGTTCCGGCAAGCGCCGTGAGCAGCCGGCTGGGCGCACGTTCGAGAAGTTCGGCCCAACGTACGAGACGCTGGGTTCGGCTCATTACCGGCTGTGTGATACTAATTTCGGCCACTGCATGCAGTTGGTCCAGTGTTTGGTGCTTCATGGCAACCTCCTGTTCGTTAGGTTGGCTGGCCCCAAACGCCCTATGCCGGCATCATAGCGCCGAAGCTTCGATCCGTCATTCTAATTCCATCTCGGGTCGGTCTCTCTTTCGGCATTACGCCGGTGCGATGGCGCTGCCTTGCCGGCGATTTTCAGCGCCATCGAATATCGAGAGCATCGAGAAGAAAGCCAGCGTCCGCTCTTCGCGTGTGATCGCCATCACGCTGTTCGACCGGTCGATGTCGAGGCCTTTCGGGCCGCCCTCCTCGGGATTGGCCTGCCACGCAGGAAGGTCTCCTCGTCGAGCACGGCGACCCGAGGAGAAGCGCAGGTCCTCGGTGCGGCCGATCGCCGAAAGCGCCGCCCGCGCTCCTTGGCTGGCTTTGAAGTCGATCCCGGCGATCATTCGCGACCCGCCCAAGAGATCGAACGATGGAAAGGGTCCAGAACTGTGCTGCTGCCCCGGCCCATGGGCGACTGCTTGCCCCCGCATTGATGGTGCTGACTAAGCCGATGGCACCATCGACGGTCAAGCGCGATGCAGGCATTCCTAGGTTTCAACGGCTAGAGACCCGCTGCCTTCGCCAGATAGGGCGCCAGTGCCAGCGCGTAGGTCGCCGTCATGTGGTGGTAGTCGCGCCAGACAATGATGTTGCCGACGACCGCAGCGCAGGTTTGCTTGCCGCACAAAGCATCGTTCATGTCGACGACCAGGACATCCGGCAATGGCCCGGCGGCGAGCGCAAAACGTTGCTGGCCTCCACTTCGCTTCGCACCGTCACGCATTTGTCGGGGTCGGCGGCCAGGCAATCGCCGGGATCGAACCTGACGAAGGGCGTGTTGCGGCTATCGGTCAAGGCTGCCCGCCATCTGGAAATCAAACGACAAGAGGGTCCCCCGAAACCGATCGCAGGCTCAGTTCTGCTGGATCGAAATGCCCTTGTCGTCGATCTTGAGTTCGACGCCTTTGGGCCTGGTCTGCTCGCGGTAGACATAAACGCCGAGCGCGATGACCACGACGATGAGCGCGCCAATGATGAGGTAGAGCGTATTCTGTTTCATGGCGTGCCCCCAGAGCAATTCCAGGAAAAGTGCGTAGCGGTTTTCCGTCCGGGATTGCATAAAAACAAAGATTAGAGCGGTTCAACGATTCTATCAGACGCTGAACCGCTCCAGTCGTCTCGAGCCTCAGGCTCGCTTGAGGACCCTGACCAGCACCAAAAGGATGATGGCGCCGATCATGGCATGGATGATCGAGGCGATGATGCCGCCGCCTATGGAGAAGCCGATCCGCGGGAACAGCCAGCCGGCGATGAATGCGCCGACGATGCCGACGATGATGTTGCCGATCAGGCCGAAGCCGAAACCCGACACGATGAGGCCAGCGAGCCAGCCGGCGATGGCACCAATGATGATGAAGACGAGAAGGCTTTCGACCCCCATAGCGATTTCCTCCGAGCAAGAGAGCGAGCGCGGAGCGGAAGGCTCCGAATCAGCCCCGATATCAACGACTTCAGGCTATTCGAAAGCAGCTGGCCTCGCCAGCGGTACGCTCACTGGTCGTCATCGTCGCTGGCTTTAGGCCGCCAGCTGGTCGGTTCGACCTTCTTTTGCGTGTGGCTGTCGGTATAGACCCACCAGCCGTCGTCGCGGTACTGCGCGATGGATTCGTTGATTACGCCGTCGCTGTCCTTCCAGGTGACGGTGACCTTGGAACCGTCGGTCGGCGCGGTCGATATCGGCTTACGGTCGGTCATGTCATCCCCTTTTCCAGCCGGCAGAACGCCACGGCCGGCATCTGGTTCCAAACCGCCGTCGGGCGCGGATCGTCGCCGGGGCCCTCAGCTATGGGCGAAGATATCCTCCTCGCCCCAGCCCATCAGGTCAAGCTTGGCGCGTGTCGGCAGGAAGCGGAAGCAGGCATCGGCCTCCTTTGTGCGCCCCTCGCGCGCCAGCCTTCCGGCCAGCACCTCACGCAACCGATGCAGGTAGAGCACGTCGGAAGCGGCATATTCGAGCTGTTCGGGCGACAGCGTTTCGGCCGCCCAGTCGGACGATTGCTGCGCCTTGGACAGGCCGACGCCGAGAAGCTCGAAGCAGATGTCCTTCAGCCCGTGCCGGTCGGTATAGGTGCGGGTCAGCCGCGAGGCGATCTTGGTGCAGAACACAGGCTCGGGCATCACCCCGAACGCATTGTAGAGCACGGCCAGGTCGAAGCGCCCGTAGTGGAACAGCTTGGTGATGTTGCGGCTCCTCAGCAGGCTGACGAGGTTCGGCGCCTTCTTCTGGCCCGGTGCGATCTGGATGACGTCGGCGGTGCCGTCGCCCGGCGATATCTGCACCACGCAGAGCCGATCGCGATGCGGGTTCAGCCCCAGCGTCTCGGTATCGATGGCCACCGCCCCGACATTGTAATGCGAAAGGTCGGGCAGGTCATTTTTGTGGAAACGGATATCGGCCATTGTCTTCTCCGGTCGCGGCGTTACCCGTCCTTGCCGCGATCCGGTGAAAAATCAACAAGAAAACTTGCTTTTCCGCGGCTCAGCGCGTCAGCGCGTCGAGAATGCGCGCCCAGGAACGCTGGCCCTTGTGGAAGGAACTGAGTTCGTATTTCTCGTTGGGCGAATGGATGCGGTCGTCGTCGAGGCCGAAGCCGACCAGCAGCGATTCCATGCCGAGATAGGTCTGGAAGTCGCCCACCACGGGGATCGAGCCGCCGCTGCCGGTCGTCACCGCCGGCTTCGGCCATTCATCCGACAGCGCGGTCTTGGCCTTCGCCAGGAACGGCGAGTCGTAGGAAAGCTGGATTGCCGGCGAACCGCCATGGGCGTGGAATTCGACCGAACAGTCGGCCGGAATGCGCTCCTTGACGAATTGCTGGAAGGCGGCGCGGATCTTCTTGGGATCCTGCTTGTGGACGAGGCGGAAGGACACTTTCGCCGATGCTACCGCCGCGATCACGGTCTTGAATCCCTTGCCGGTATAGCCACCGATGATGCCGTTGAACTCGGCAGTCGGCCGCGCCCAGGTCAGTTCCAGCACCGAACGTCCCTTTTCGCCCGATGGGATAGACAGGCCGACAGGCCCAAGGAAGGTCTCGGCCGTCTCGCCGAGCGTCTCCCATGATTTCAGCACCTGCGTCGGTGTCTCCTCGACGCCGTCGTAGAAACCCGGAATGGTGATGTGGCCATCCTTGTCGTGGATATCGGCCAGCACCTCGGCCAGGATGCGGATCGGGTTGGCCGCGGCCCCGCCATAGAGGCCCGAATGCAGGTCGCGGTCGGCGGCCTTTACCGTGATCTCCTCACCAACCAGCCCGCGCAGCCCAACGCAGATCGACGGCGTTTCGCTGTCCCACATACTGGTATCGCAGACCAGCGCGAAATCGGCCTTGAGTTCCTCGGCATTGGCTTCGAGGAAAGGCTTCAGCGAAGGCGAACCGGATTCCTCCTCACCCTCGAAGAGAATGGTGACGCGGCACGGCAAATTGCCATGCACCTGCTTCCAGGCGCGGCACGCCTCGACAAAGGTCATCAATTGGCCCTTGTCATCGGCCGAGCCGCGCCCGGTGATCACCTTGTGGTCGGGTCCGACCTCCTTGATATCAGGCGCGAACGGATCGTTTTCCCACAGTTCGATCGGATCGACCGGCTGCACATCGTAGTGGCCGTAGAACAGCACATGCGGCGCGCCGGCAGGCCCGTCATGATGCGCAACCACCATCGGATGGCCGGGCGTGTCGCGCACGCTGGCGTCGAAGCCGATCAGTTTGAGCTCCGCCACCAGCCATTCCGCCGCCTTGCGGCAGTCGGCGGCATAGGCCGGATCGGTGGAGATCGACTTGATTCTGAGCAGGCCGAACAGCCGTTCCAGGCTCTGGTCGAGATTTTGGTCGAGATGGTCGAGGACGGGGGAAACTGCGGACATTTGCGAAGCCTTTCGATTCAGTGCCGGAACCGTAAAGGCAGAGCGGCGAAACGAAAAGCCGGGACGATTGGACCACGACCCGATACGGTCGCCGCAAGGCAAAAAAATGCCGCCGTGGTGGAGGGGGAACCACGGCGGCCTTTTACTCGAAACGATGCGGCAGCCCGGAGAGGGGGGATAGGCTGCCGCAGTTGCCCGGGATAGGCGGGGGACGGGCCTTGCTCCGGACTTCGGCGAAAACTGCCGATGGCGTGTATTTGGGTCTGTGAACGTGGCGATTCAAGGGCACCAACGTTACACTTTTGTAACGTGCTCGTGAGCGGCCCGGTATAACCCCGATCCGTCAGGGTGTTGACGGAACCGATCCCTGGCGATGTCTTTGGCATGGACCAAGCCATCGCGCCGCGCTATCCCTGCCGGCATGAAAAAAGGCGATCATCTTTTCCTTGTCGACGGCTCCGGCTACATCTTCCGCGCGTATCACGCACTGCCGCCGCTGACCCGCAAGTCCGACGGCCTTCCGGTCGGTGCCGTTTCCGGTTTCTGCAATATGCTGTGGAAGCTGATGCAGGATGCCCGCAACACCGATGTGGGCATTGTACCGACGCATTTCGCGGTCATCTTCGACTATTCCTCGAAAACCTTCCGCAACGACCTCTACCCCGAATACAAGGCCAACCGTTCGGCCCCGCCGGAGGATCTGATCCCGCAATTCGGCCTGATCCGCCAGGCGACCAAGGCGTTCAACCTGCCTTGCATCGAGATGGAGGGCTTCGAGGCAGACGACCTGATCGCCACCTATTGCCGGCTGGCCTGCGAGGTCGGCGGCGACACCACCATCATCTCCTCCGACAAGGACCTGATGCAGCTGGTCGGCGCCACGGTCGGCATGTACGACCCGATGAAGGACCGCCAGATCGGCATCCCCGAGGTGATCGAGAAATGGGGCGTGCCGCCGGAAAAGATGGTCGACCTGCAAGCACTCACCGGCGACTCCGTCGACAATGTTCCGGGTGTGCCTGGCATCGGGCCGAAGACGGCAGCGCAGTTGCTGGAGCAGTTCGGCGACCTCGATGGGCTGCTAGCCCGCGCCGGCGAGATCAAGCAGGACAAGAGGCGCGAAACGATCATCGCCAACGCCGACAAAGCGCGCATTTCGCGCCAGCTGGTGACGCTGAAGAACGACGTGCCAGTGGCCGAGGGCCTGGACGATTTCGTGCTTCATGCCCCTGACGGGCCGAAGCTGATCGGCTTCCTCAAGACCATGGAATTCTCCTCGCTGACCCGCCGCGTGGCGGAAGCGACCGGCACCGAGGCCGGCGACGTCCAGGCCGTCGCGGTGACCGTCGAGCGCGCCGATGCCGCGCACGGGCCCGATGTGGGCGCGGGGGCACCGATCGTTGCCCGAAACGGGGCCGGGCCAGAGGCAGACGCAACTGCTACACCGACGACAGAGACGCCTAAGCAGGGGGACACCCCTTCCCTGCTCTCCGCGTTGCGGCTGGAGGGCGCGGCGACGCGCAAGATCGACACGTCGGCCTATCATTGCGTCCGCGATATCGCGACGCTGAAGGCCTGGATCGCCGAGGCGCGGGAGACCGGCATCGTCGCCTTCGACGCCAGGGCGACCTCGCCCGACCCGATGCAGGCCGAACTGATTGGCATGGCAATAGCCACGGCGCCCGGCCGCGCCGCCTACATCCCCTTCGCCCACAAGAGCGGCAACGGCGATCTGCTGGGCGGCGGCATGCTTGAGAACCAGATTGCTCTTCGCGAAGCGCTGGCGCTGCTGAAGCCGCTGCTCGAAGACAGGTCGGTCCTCAAGATCGCGCAGAACCTGAAATACGATCTGGTCATCATGAGCCGCTATGGCATCGATGTCGCGCCGTTCGACGACACCATGCTGATCTCCTACGTGCTTGACGCCGGCACCCCGCATGGTCACGGCATCGACGCGCTTGCCGAGAAATGGCTTGATCACTCACCCCTCCAGATCAAGGATGTGACCGGCTCCGGCAAGAGCTCGGTCGGTTTCGACCAGGTCGGCATCGACAAGGCGACCGCCCATGCCGCCGAGGACGCCGATGTGACGCTGCGGCTCTGGCTGGTGCTGAAGCCCCGGCTTGCGGCCAAGGGCCTGGTCTCGGTCTATGAGCGGCTGGAGCGGCCGCTGGTGCCTGTGCTGGCCCGCATGGAACAGCGCGGCATCTCCGTCGACCGGCAGATCCTATCGCGGCTGTCGGGCGAACTCGCACAAGGCGCTGCCCGGCTCGAAGAGGAAATCTACCAGCTCATCGGCGAGCGCATCAACATCGGCTCGCCCAAGCAGCTCGGCGACATCCTGTTCGGCCGCATGGGCCTGCCAGGCGGCTCGAAAACCAAGACTGGCCAGTGGTCGACTTCGGCACAGCTTCTGGAAGACCTTGCCGCCGAAGGCCACGAACTGCCGCGCAAGATCGTCGACTGGCGCCAGCTGACCAAGCTGAAATCGACCTACACCGACGCCCTGCCGGGCTTCATCCATCAGGACACCAAACGTGTCCACACCTCCTACGCGCTGGCCGCGACCACGACGGGCCGGCTGTCATCCTCCGAGCCCAACCTGCAGAACATCCCGGTGCGTACCGCCGAAGGCCGCAAGATCAGGACCGCCTTCATCGCCGACAAGGGCAACCGCCTGGTCTCGGCCGACTACAGCCAGATCGAACTGCGCGTGCTTGCCCATGTCGCCGAAATCCCGCAGCTGCGGCAGGCCTTCGCCGATGGGGCGGACATCCACGCCATCACCGCCTCGGAAATGTTCAACGTGCCGGTGGAGGGCATGCCCTCGGAAATCCGCCGCCGCGCCAAGGCGATCAATTTCGGCATCATCTACGGCATCTCGGCCTTTGGCCTCGCCAACCAGCTGTCGATCCCGCGCGAGGAAGCCAGCAACTATATCAAGAAGTACTTCGAGCGCTTCCCCGGCATCCGCGACTATATCGAGGAGACCAAGGCCTATGCCCGCGAGCACGGCTTCGTCGAGACGATCTTCGGCCGCCGCATCCATTATCCGGATATAAGGTCCTCGAACCCGTCGATCCGCGCGTTCAACGAGCGCGCCTCGATCAATGCCCGCCTGCAGGGCACCGCCGCCGACATCATCCGCCGCGCCATGGTGCGCATGGAGGAAGCGCTGGAGAAGGCAAGGCTGTCAGCCCGCATGCTCCTGCAAGTGCATGACGAACTGATCTTCGAGACGGTGGAGGCGGAGGTCGAGGCGACGATTCCCGTCGTGCGCCACGTCATGGAAAACGCGGCGATGCCCGCGGTGTCGATGTCGGTGCCGCTGCACGTCGATGCGCGAGCGGCGAATAATTGGGATGAGGCGCATTAAGCGAAAACTTCGTCATCCTCGGGCTTGACCCGAGGATCCATTCCGTGACCTCAGTTGAAAAACACGGCGGAGCAGAACTCGAGTTCTGCATCGTAGCGGATTCAGATTTCAGGTCGACTCGACCTGAAATCATCCGGCTCTAGGGTTTGCGCGCGTCGCTTCGCTCCTTGCTTCGCCCTAGTATGACGAAGCGAAGGCTTACGCCGCCTCGGCCCGACATTTGGCGCACGTCCCGCGGAATTCGATCACCGCCTTCTTGGCGGCGAAGCCGGTGGAACGCACCCATTCGTCCAGTCGGTGTCCGACATCATGGTCGGACATTTCGGTTACCTGCCCGCAGCTGTCGCAGATAGCGAAAGCGGTCATCGAATGGCTGTGGTCGTGCGGGTCGGCGCAGGCGACGAAGGAGTTGATGCTTTCCAGCCTGTGCACGAAACCTGATTTCACCAGCGTGTCGAGCGCGCGATAGACTTGAAGCGGCGCGCGGAAACCGCGTTCACGCAGTTGATCGAGCAAGGTGTAGGCGCTGAGCGGCCCGCTGGCGGTCTCGAGCTTTTCGAGCACGCACAACTGGTTCTTCGTCAGCACATCCCTTGCCGCCATGGTCCCGTTCCAACTTTCCCGCGCCATCCGCAGGCTGTTTGCCGGTGCAAACGGCCTGATCCCATTCAGATAGCGACGAACCGTCGTCTTTGCTACTCTTCTGTTGTTGTCCCGGTCGATCGATGACGCGACGGCACAAGGTGATGGCAGGATTGATGGCGAAGCGACATTCAAAATACTGACAGGGTCCTCGACGAGGTGGCCTCGCTTGGGAAATTCGATCGGGCTTCGGGAAGCGCTATGTTCAAATTGACACGTCGCACGCTGCTTGTCGGCACGTCCGCGCTGATGGCTGCGGGCACGGTTTCGTTCCGGGCGCTGGCAGCACCGCGCACCATGACTGACCCGTTGACCAGCAACATGACCAGGCCGAAGACGCCCTGGCCCGGCCTCTATCATGAACAAGGCCGGCGGGAGCGATCCGCCGGCTTTTGTTAGCCGGCTCCGGCTATTTCCTTGGCGGGCCGTTGCGTTCCGCGGAAGCCGCCCACAGATTGATGTCGGACTCGCGTGCGTAGCCATCGATCTCCGCCAGTTCGGCATCGCTGAAATCGAGCACCCTCAGCGCCCCGACGCAATCCTCGACCTGTTCCGGCCGGCTTGCGCCAATCAATGCCGACGTCACCTTGCCTCTGCGCAGCACCCAGGCCAGCGCCATCTGCGCCAGCGTCTGGCCGCGCCTGCCGGCGATGGCGTTGAGTGCCTCGATGTTGGCAATAGTGCGGTCGTTGATGAAGGCTGTCTTCAGCGACTTGCCCTGGGAAGCACGGCTGCCTTCAGGGATGCCGCCGAGATATTTGTCGGTCAACATGCCCTGGGCCAGCGGCGAGAACACGATGGAGCCGACGCCGAGCCCCTCGAGCGTATCGAGCAGGCCGTCTTCCTCGACCCAGCGGTTCAGCATCGAATAGCTCGGCTGGTGGATGACGCATGGCGTGCCGAGTTGCCTCAATATGTCGGCGGCTTCGCGGGTGCGCTGCGAATTGTAGGAAGAGATGCCGGCATAGAGCGCCTTGCCCGAACGCACCGCATGGTCGAGCGCGCCCATGGTTTCTTCCAGCGGCGTATCGGGATCGAAACGATGCGAATAGAAGATGTCGACATAATCCAGCCCCATCCGCCTCAAGCTCTGGTCGAGGCTGGCCAGCATGTATTTGCGCCCGCCCCATTCGCCATAGGGGCCGGCCCACATTTCGTAGCCGGCCTTGGTCGAGATGATCAACTCGTCGCGATGACAGGCGAAATCGGTGCGCAGGATCTCGCCGAAAGCGGTCTCGGCCGACCCGGGCGGCGGCCCGTAATTGTTGGCGAGGTCGAAATGGGTGATGCCGAGGTCGAAAGCCTTGCGGGCGATCGCCTGCTTGGTCCGGTGCGGCGTGTCGTCGCCGAAATTGTGCCACAGCCCCAGCGAGATCGCCGGCAGCTTGAGGCCGGACCGTCCGCAGCGGTTGTAGATCATTTTTTCGTAGCGGTTTTCGGCGGGTACGTAAGGCATGGGGAATCCTCGATCTGAAACGGACGGGCGCGGCAATTGCGAATGCAACGACCAGCCCTACGCCCACCCTTTAACCTCTCCCCGCGCAAACGGGGAGAGGGGCAGCCAAATTATCGATAATCTCCGCCGCCTATTTTTTCTTCTTGGCCAGCAGTTCCTTCGCCTCCTTCACGCCGAGTGCGGCCGGACGTTCGCAACTCGTCTGCATGGCGACGAATTTCCCGCTTTCGCCCGAGCGCAGGATGCCGGTCATGACATCGACGGCATGCAGCGCCAGTTCCATCGAACAGCGGTGCGGCCGTCCTTCGACGATCGCCAGCGCCATGTCGGCGAGACCCACGGTGCGGTAATTGGCCATCATCCCGTGGCCGTGCATTTCATTCGGCACGCCAAGCGGATGCTTCCACTTCGGCAATTTCTTGACCGGCTTGCCCTCTTCGGTGAAGCGCACGTCGCCGCCGAAGAAGTTCGGATCCGGCACGAATACCGTGCCCGCCTCGCCATAGAGTTCCATCGGCGCGTGGCCGTGAGCCCAGACGTCCCAGCTGGTGTTCAGCGTCACCACGGCGCCATTCTCGAATTCCAGCAATCCATGGATTGTGGTCGGCGTGTTGACCGGGATTTTTTCACCCGCGCGCGGTTTCGATGAAATCGTCCGTTCCTTGGCAGGGGTCGTCGCAAAGGCCGCCACCTGCTTCACCGGGCCGATCAGCTGGATCAGATTGGTGATATAGTACGGCCCGATATCGAGCACCGGCCCCGCGCCTGGCTGGAAGAAGAAGTCGGGATTCGGGTGCCAGTGCTCCATGCCGTGGCCCATGACATGGCAGGTGCCGCTGGTGATGTTGCCGAGCTTCCCCTCGTCGATCAGCTCGCGCACCAGCTGATGCGCGCCGCCGAGGAACGTGTCCGGCGCCGAGCCGATGCGCAGCCCCTTTTTACCGGCCCGTGCCTTGAGGTCCTGGCCCTCCTTGAGCGACAGCACGAAGGGCTTTTCGGAATAGACGTGCTTGCCGGCATCGAGCACCTGCTTCGACACCTCATAGTGCACCGCAGGTATCGTCAGGTTGACGATGATGTCTATGTCATCGGCCTTGAGCAGGTCCTCGACGGTCTCGGCGCGCAGCTTGAACTCCTTCGCCCGCGCCTTGGCCGCGTCCATGTTGATGTCGGCGCAAGCGCGCATCTCGATGCCGCGAAACAGCGGCGCCAGCGAAAAATACGCCTTCGAGATGTTGCCGCAGCCGATGACGCCGATACCCAGTTTCTTTGCCATGGTGATTGTCCTAATAGGTCTTGACGGATGCGATCGAGCGGCGGGCGAAGCGCTCGATGTCGTTGGGGTTGTCCTGTTCCATGATAAAGTATCTTGCCGCGCTCTTGGCCCGCAGCACCTTGATCAGGCCGGCCCAGTCGATCGTGCCGTGGCCGACATCCGACCAGCCATCCTCATCCAGCCCTTCACCCGGTTTCGCCATGTCCTTGACGTGGACGGCGACGATGCGCTTGCCATGCTTTTCGATCCAGGGCAGCGGGTCGGCTCCGCCGCGTATAATCCAGGCAACGTCCATCTCCCATCCGATGTCGGGCGCGGAGGATAGAATATGGTCCTGCGGCACCGAGCCGTCGGCGAGCGCCTTGAATTCGAAATCATGGTTGTGCCAGGCAAAGCCGTAACCGGCCTTCGAAGCCACCTCGCCGACCTTTGCCAGGCGCTCGCCGAAACCGCACCAGCCGGCGGCGTCGGACGGCCTGTCCTCGGCCATCAGATAGGGACAGATCAAAAGCTTGATGCCGAGCGCTTCGGCGATCCTGCGCACGCCATCGAAATCCTTCTCCAGCGCGTCGATGGAAAAATGGCCGGTCGGCATGGAAAGGCCGTTCTTGTCGAGCTCGGCGCGGAAGGCCTTGGGATTTTCATAGACGCCGCCGAAACCTTCGACCTCGGTGTAGCCGAGCTTGCCGAGTGTGGCGAGCACGCCTTCCCAGGGCTGGAAATTGCGGGCGCTGTAAAGTTGGAATGACCAGTTCATCGTCTCTGTCCGTTCTGCTTGGGGGATCGTTTCAGGTGGTGATTCTCGGGAGCTAGATGCGGCTGCCGGCAGCGGCGTCGAAAAGCGAAGCGCGCATCGGATCAAAGCCAATGCTGACAGCCTCGCCATTGTGCGGCGTGCGCTCGGCCGTGACCCGCACCGTGAAATTCTGCTTGCCGAGCTTCAGCCAAACCAGTGTGTCGGAGCCCATAGGCTCGACCACCTCGACAGTCGCTGTGGCGGTGAATGGCCAGCCGGAGCCGCTGTTCAAGGCGACATGCTCCGGCCGGATGCCGAATACCGTCGGACCTGGCACCGGTTCCGTCTCAAAGGCATAGGTCGAAAGCGGGATACGAACATCCTCGGCGGCGAACTGCCAGCCGCTATCGTCCTTCTCCAGCCTGCCCTCGATAAAATTCATCGCCGGCGAGCCGAGGAACCCGGCGACAAAACGGTTGACCGGGCGGTTGTATATGGTCTGTGGCGCATCGAGCTGCTGGATGACGCCGCCCTTCATAACAGCGATGCGGTCGGCCAGCGTCATCGCCTCGATCTGGTCGTGGGTGACGTAGATCATGGTGTTCTGCAGCTTGCGGTGCAGCAGCTTGATCTCTACGCGCAGTTCCGAGCGCAGCTTGGCGTCGAGATTGGACAACGGCTCATCGAACAGGAAGACATCGACGTCGCGCACCAGCGCCCGCCCGATCGCCACGCGCTGGCGCTGCCCGCCGGAGAGCGCCGCCGGCTTGCGCTGCAGCAACGGCTCGATCTGCAGGATCTCGGCCGCGCGCGCGATGCGCTTGGCGATCTCGTCCTTGGGGACGCCGGCGACACGCAGGCCGAAGGACAGGTTCTTCTCCACCGTCATCTGCGGATAGAGCGCATAGGACTGGAACACCATGCCGATGCCTCGGTCCTTGGGTTCTTCCCAGGTGACGTTCTTGCCCTTGATGAAGATGCTGCCTTCCGAGATGTCGAGCAGGCCGGCGATGCAATTGAGCAGGGTCGACTTGCCGCAGCCGGAGGGGCCGAGCAGCACGATGAACTCGCCTTCGGCGACATCGAGGTTGAGCGTCTTCAGCACGGAAACCGCGCCGAAGTTCAGCGACAGGTCCTGGATCGAAACGCTGGTGCCGTTTGCCGCCATCGCCATCACCCTTTCACCGCGCCGGCGGCAATGCCGCGCACGAACCATCTGCCGGAGACGAAGTAGATGACGAGCGGCACCGCCGCTGTCAGAATGGTGGCCGCCATATTGACATTGTACTCCCGCACACCGGTCGTGGTGTTGACGATGTTGTTGAGCTGCACCGTCATCGGCCAGTTGGAGCGCCCGGCAAACACGATGCCGAACAGGAAGTCGTTCCAGATACCGGTCACCTGCAGGATGACGGCGACGACCGTGATCGGCACCGACATTGGCAGCATGATGTAGATGAAGATGCGCCAGAAGCCGGCGCCGTCGACGCGCGCCGCCTTGAACAGCTCGACCGGCATTGCCGCATAGAAATTGCGGAACAGCAGCGTCAGGATGGGCATTCCGAAGATCGTGTGCACGATGATGATGCCGGGCAGGGTCGCGAACAGCCCGACCGAGCTCAGTCCGATGATCAGCGGGTAGATCACGACCTGATACGGCACGAAGGCGCCGAACACGAGCAAGCCGAACAGCAGGTTGGCGCCCTTGTATGGCCAGAAGGTCAGCGCGTAGCCGTTGATCGAGGCGCAGATGATCGAGATGACGACGCTCGGGACAGTGATCTTCAGCGAATTGTAGAAACCTGGACTGAGGCCGTTGCAGTCACGGCCGGTGCAGGCGTGAAGCCAGGCATCGGCCCAGGGCTGAAAGGTCGGGTCGCCTGGAAGGTTGAAAAGATGCCCCAGCCTGATCTCGGGCATCCCCTTCAGTGAAGTGACGACCATGATGTAGACCGGAATGAGGAAGAAGAGCGCCGCGACGATCAGGAAAGCGTAGATGCCGATGCGGCCGGCCGATATCCGTCGCGGCTTCGGCCCGAAGGGCGTGGCCTGATCCGGCGCTTCTTGCATCGGCCGGCTTGCCGTGATTTGCACGGCGCTCATACGCCCGCTTCCTGCACTCGGTTGCGCCGCCACAGCACAAGTCCGGCTAAAGCCAGCACGATCAGCACCGGCAGCAGCATCATCGTTGCCGCGGCCATGCCCTGGCCGACATTCTGGCGCACGGTGATGAGCTGGATGACGTAGACGGCCGGCATGGATGTCGCGATGCCGGGACCGCCACCGGTCATCGCGATGACCAGGTCGTAGACGCGCACCACGCCGACGGACTGGAGAACGAAGGCGGTCGCGAACGCACCCTTCATCATTGGTGCCACGATGGACACATGCGTGCGCCACGTCGGAATACCGTCCACTCTCGCCGCCTTCCAGATCTCCTCGTCGACGCCGCGCAGGCCTGCGAGCAGGATCGCCATCGTCACGCCCGAGCCCTGCCAGATGCCCGCCACGACCAGCGCATAGATCGCGGTATTGGCATCGACCAGGGGGGCGAAGCTGAAGCTCGACCAGCCCAGATTGCGCATCGCCTCTTGCAGGCCGAGATTGGGATCGAGCACCCATTGCCACACAAGTCCGGTGACGATCAGCGACATGGCAAAGGGATACAGGAAGATCGAGCGAAACAGGTCTTCCTGGCGGATGCGCTGGTCCATGAAAACGGCGAGCAAATAGCCGAACACCATGTTGCAGGTGATCGACATCAGGCCGAAGAACCAGATGTTGTTGACTGAGACGAGCCAGCGGCTATCGGCCCAAAGGCGCCTGTACTGCGCCAGGCCGACAAAATCATAGGTGGGGAAGAGCTTGGAACTGGTGAAGGACCACAGCACCGAGAAGCCGATGCCGATCACGAACACGCCGACAGCAACGAGAATCATCGGTATCGTTCCGATCACGGCGGGCAGGTGAAATCTCTGCCTCCAGCTCTTCTGCATCGTCCGTTCTTCTCCACCTCACCAGGACCCTGGGCAGGCCAGGGCAAGAATGGAGGCGTCACCACGGGGCGGCGCCTCCAGGTGCCGGTCGGTTCCTAGTCGGAATTGCCGATGATGGTGGCGAACTTCGCCGTTGCGTCATCCGCCGTCATGGAGTCGTCGGCGAAGAACTGCGCGACGAGCTCATTGAGCTGCTGGTTGGTGTTCTCGGTGATGAACCGGTTGGTCGCGGTGACGATCTTGGCCGGATCTTCCACTGCTTTCAGCGCCTTCTGCATGCACGGATCGGCCGTCGACATGTCGACGTCGCCGCGCACGGGCATGGAACCCTTGGCATTGTTGAACGCGACCTGGACCTCCGGGCTGATGAGCAGGGCCGCAAGTCGCTTCTGCGCCGCCTCGACATCCGCATTGCCCTGCTTGAAGAACACGATGATGTCGCCGTCGGTGCTGACAACCGGCTTGTCCTCGTTCAGGCCGATCATGCAGCCGAAATCCTTGACACCGGTCATGCCGGCGGCCGCGAATTCGCCGCGCGCCCAGTCGCCCATCACTTGAAGTCCGGCCTTGCCGGTGATCAGCAAGTTGGTGGTGTCGTTCCAGTTGCGGTTGGCGTAGCCGTTGTCGGTGAACTGCTTCAGCGCCCTCAGCTGCGTGAACACGCCTTTCATCTCGGGACCGCCGGCAATTTCGGCACTTTTCTTGGTATACATCTCGTCGCGCTTGGCGACACCGAGAGCCTCGGTAACCATGTCCTGGAACAGCAGCTGGATTTGCCAGCCATTGCCGTCGCCGCCGATCGCGAACGGAATGAAGCCTGCCTCCTTGATCTTCGGCGCGGCCGCGATGAAATCAGCCATGTTCTTCGGCTCCGGCACGCCCGTTTTCGCGAATACCGGCTTGGAGTACCAGGCCCAATAATTCGAGTGGATGTTGACCGGGACGCACCACCAGTGGCCGTTAACGAGACAGGCGCTGCCGATCGCTTTCGGGCGAATGACCTCGTCCCATTTGTCGGCGGTCGCGACATCGGTGAGGTCGAGCAGCTTGCCGCCTGAAATCAGTTCCTCATACTGCCGGCCGGGATTGAACTGAGCCGCACCGGGCGGGTCGCCGCCGAGCACGCGCTGCATGACGGTCGAGCGGGCCGTTTCGCCCAGAGCAATGGCGCTGTCCACCCACTTGTCGCCGTGGCCGTCATTGTCGAAGGCCTTTGCGAACTGCGAGACCGCCGCCGACTCGCCCTTCGACGTCCACCAGTGAATTACTTCCAGGTTGGCCGCGGCCGCGGCCCCGGCAAAATCGAACGCCATCGTCGCCGCGAACGCAGCGGTCAGGACTTTGTATCGCATTTCGGTTTCCTCCCAGAATCTGAAACGTTACAGATTTTCGATAAGGCAATTGCGCTAGTGACGCAACCCCAGGCATGAAGCCCGTCGGACATTTTTTCGGGCCACGAATAAAATGGGACCAGCCATCGAGCTACTGTGCGTCGCAATATGAGCTATTGCAGTGCAAAACAGCCAAATTACCCACGAGGGTCTGCACAGGCTTACAAGGGGTGACGCTTTGCCTTGGATTCCCAAGGGAATTCAGGTTCGAGCGTTCACCTCCAAATACGCCTATCGGCGAACGAGATTGGCAATCTGTAACGTTTCAGTATATTGGCACCCTCACCGGGCCTGAAGCCATGCCGCGCTGCTAATCGCGGCGATTGCCGACCCGGTGTGCGGCTGCTATGCGGCTCACGGGCGGGATGAATGAACAGACGGCGCACGAACAAGAACGATGATACGTCGGCGCAGGGGCGGCCGACGCTGAAGACGCTTGCCTTCATGACCGGGCTTGGCGTCACCACCGTCTCGCGGGCGTTGAAGGACGCTCCCGAGATTGGCGCCGAGACGAGGCGTCGCGTGCAGCTCGTGGCCAAGCAGATCGGCTATCGCCCAAACCGCGCCGGAGTGCGCCTGCGCACCGGCAAGACCAACGTCATCAGCCTTGTGCTCAACACCGAACATGAGCTGATGAGCTTCGTCTCTGACATCATCTATGGCGTCACGGAAGTCATCGCCGATACGCCATACCATCTGATCGTCACGCCCTACTCACGCTTGCAGGATCCGCTTGACCCGGTGCGCTATCTCGTGGAGACGGGCTCCGCCGACGGCGTCATCATTTCACGCACGCAGCCAAACGATCCAAGGGCCCGCTACTTGCTGGAGCACGGCATCCCCTTCGCAACGCACGGCCGCACCGATATGGGGCTGGTGCACCCCTATCATGATTTCGACAATTACGCCTTCGCGACCGAGGCGGTGCGCCATCTCGCCGGCATGGGCCGGCGTCGGCTCGCTCTGGTGGCGCCTCCGGTCGGTCTGACCTATCACCGCCACACGGTGAACGGTTTTGCCGACGCGCTGAGCGAGGTCGGCGCCTCGGAAGTGCCGTTCAGCACCGTCTCGATCGACCACTCGATCGAGGAGATCAGGACCAGGACCGCGCAGTTGATGCGGCGCGATATCAGGCCGGACGGCATCGTCAGCAGTGCCGCCGCCGCGACGCTCGCCATCGTGGCCGGCATAGAGGATGCCGGGCTGAAGCTCGGCCGCGACGTCGATGTGGTATCGAAGCAGTCGTCGGAGCTGCTGCACCTGTTCCGGCATGAATTGCTGGTCGTCAACGAAGACTTCCGGCTGGCCGGTTCGGAGCTTGCCCGCTCGGTGCTCGGCTGGATCGGCGGCGCGGCACCCGGCTCGCTGCAGAGCCTGAGCGAGCCGAAGGGGGTTGTGGCCTATAGCGGTTAGCCAAGCCTAGCTAGCCGGCAGCGCCGCTGCCCCACGGTCCATGGAAGGCGCCCTGCTCGCCGATGCGCTCGAAGCCATGCGCGCCGAAGAAGTCGCGCTGCGCCTGGATCAGGTTGGAAGTGCCGCGGCCCTGGCGGTAGCTGTCGAAATAGGCAAGTGCGGAAGACAGCGCCGGCACTGGCGAACCGGCCTCCGAGGCCCGCGCCACCACGCGCCGCAGCGACGGATGCGCCTCCCGCATCATGGTGATGAAGGCCGGCGCCATCAAAAGGTTGGTCGAAGCGCCGCCGCTGCCGAAGGCTTCGGCCATCGTGTCCAGCATCTGCGAGCGGATGATGCAGCCGGCGCGCCAGATCTTGGCGATGGTCGGCATCGGCAGGTTCCAGTTGAATTCCTTCGAGGCGCCGCTCATCACCGCGAAGCCTTGCGCATAGGCGGCGATCTTGCCGGCGAACAGCGCCAGTTCGAGGTCTTTCAGCAGCGCGTCCTTGTCGCCGGAAATCTTCGTCACGCCGATATCGCCATAGGCCTTTTCGGCCGCCAGCCGCTCGTCCTTGAGCGACGACAGAACGCGCGCCGCCACCGCCGCCTCGATCGCGGTCGCTGGAATGCCAAGTTGCTGCGCCTCGATGACAGACCATTTGCCGGTGCCCTTCTGGCCAGCGCGGTCGAGGATGATGTCGACCACCGGCTTGCCGGTCTTCGGATCGTCGGCGGCCAGCACCTTGGCGGTGATCTCGATCAGGTAGGAGTTGAGCCGGCCCTTGTTCCAGTTGGCGAACACCGTGCCGATGTCCTTCGGCCCCATGCCCAGGCCGTCTCGCAGGACGCCGTAGATTTCGGCGATCATCTGCATGTCGGCATATTCGATGCCGTTATGGATGGTCTTGACGAAATGTCCGGCGCCGTCGGTGCCGAGCCAGGCGGCGCAGGGCTCGTCCTTGAACTTGGCGGAGATGGCGGTCAGCACTTTCTCGACACGCTTCCAGGAGTCCTCCGTCCCGCCGACCATGATCGACGGTCCGTGGCGCGCACCCTCCTCACCGCCGGACACTCCCATGCCGATGAAGGTGAGGCCAGAGCCGGACAGCTCGGAAAAGCGCCGCATCGTGTCGCGGAAATTGGCATTGCCGGCATCGATGATGATGTCATTGTTGGACAGCACACCGCGCAAGGCTTCGATTTGTTCGTCGACCGGCTTGCCGGCCAGCACCATGATGATGATCGGGCGCGGCGGCCGGATCGCCGCGGCGAGTTCCTCCAGGCTGTAGCAGGGAACGACCATATCCCTGAGCGCACCGGCACTCTCGACGAAGGCATCCGTGCGTGCCTTGGTACGGTTGAAGACGGCGATGCGGTGCCCATGCTCGGCAATGTTGAGCGCCAGGTTGGAACCCATCGTGCCAAGGCCGATCAGGCCGATTTCGGCTTTTTCCATCGTTTCTTCCCTGCTTCCGGATCGTCTGTTGAGCGATTTGCGGGCGATACCCATTCTTGCCGGGATGCCCGTTCTTCTCAGGATGCCCGTTCTTCTCGGGATGATTGACGGGCCTTCAGGCCGCCGTCAACCGCCTCGCCGATTTGTGTTTGCCAGCAAGATGCGTTGCCGAAGGATTGGGAACCGCCTCGCAGACGGCCATATGGAGCAATTCCAGGAGAAGTGTTTACGGGTTCCGTCCGCAATTGCGCAAAACAAAAGACCATCACGGCCTGATGTCCACCGGCGCTTCGATCTTCACCATCTCGAAATCCGAGACCAGGATGTCGAGGCGAACCGTCCAGCGGCCGGGCACCGGAATGACGAGCTTGTCGACACGCCAGCTGCCGTCGCCGGGTTTGGTCGCCGCGCGCTTCAGCGGTTCGATACCGGAATCGGGTTTCGACAGCACCAGCGTCACTTCCCTGGCATCGAGCGGCCCAAAATCGCCGGTCATGATGATCATCGAGGCGGCGACCGGCCCCGCATGACTCGGCGTGATGGAGAGATCGGCCATTGCCTGCAGCGCATGGATGTGGATTGAAACCGGCTGTGCCGCCGCGATCGCCAGGGCCCGTGGCGGCGGGGTGAAACGCCAGCCCGCGGCAACGCCGAAGATCGCCAGCACGATCAGCAATTCGACCCCGATCGAACGGGTGAGCCTGCGTTGCACCTCCGTTGAGCCTGCCTCGGCCGAAGCGGTGAGTTTCCAGCGATTGACGGCGGCAAGCGTGAACAGGAAGACCAGCAGTGCGAGCTTGACCAGCAGCAGCCGGCCATAGGCGGTGCCGATCAGCGCCGGGGGCGTCTGTACCTGAATAATGGCGAGGACGACGCCGGCCGTGGCAAGCACGGCCACGACAGGCAGGATCGTCCATGAGAAGCGGCACAGGAACGCAACGGCGCCGACCGTTTGGCGCTTCAGCGCAAGGCCGAGCGGCACCAGGGCGCCGGCCCAGAAGGCAATGCCGGCGCCATGGACGAACACCAATGGTCGCGTCAGCCATTGCGGCTCGGCCGCACTGGCATGGCCGCTGGCGGCGAGCGCGATGCCGAGGCCAGCCAGACCGGCAAGCGCCAATGGTCTGGCTGCCGCTCGCGGTCCGGCCAGCGACAGCAGGCCGAGCCCCAGCGCGATCAGGGCGATCAGCACCGTCCAGCCGAAGCTGGTGCCGAGCCCGGTACGCCAGATCACCGGCTGCGCCAGATGGGAGAGCGGCGCCCCCAGCGCATCCAGCCCTTGGAACCCCAGCGACAGGGGTGCCGCCACCAGCCCGCAAAGAATCGCGGCCGTGACAAAGCGCTGACCGGCGCGATCATGGCCGGCCAGCCAGGCAAGGGCGAAGGCGCCGCCGACGCCGAGAAAAAGGCCGATGTAGAGAAACACCTTGCCGATCCAGATCGCCGATCGCTGCGGCCAGTCGACAGCCTCGGACACGACAGGTGGTTCGCTTGGCGCGCCGATGGAAAACAAGAGCGAGCCGCCGACTGGATGCCCGTCGGCGGATATGACGCGCCAGCTCAGCACATGTGTGCCGGACTTCAGCGCCCGCGAATTGTCGATCTCGACCGTCTGGTCGCTGAGGCGGAAGGATGTCAGCGGCACCGGCGTGCCGTCAGGTTTCACCAGCGTCAGCACCAGCGGCGAAACCGGTTCGCTGAAAGTCAGCGAGAACCGCGCCGGAGCCTGCGCCAGCACGGCACCGTCGGCCGGGTCGGTCTTGATCAATGCGGCATGGGCAAAGGCCTGGCTTGTCGAAGCCATGACGATGAACGCAACGGCCAGCAGCCCGCCGGCAATCCAGCCGACGAGCTTGGTTGTGGTACCGGCCATCCGAGAAGATATCGCGGTCATGCCATGCCATGTAAATGCGGCGCGTTCTGGCAAGCAGAGCGCGCCAGGGAGAAAACCTATTTCTTCGGTGTCAGCTTGATGCCGGGCGCCGGATTCTCCAGCGCGTCTTCATCTTGCCCTGCCGCCGGAATCTCGATCCAACGCTCGGCGGCATCGCCGCATTCCTGCACCACCGGGAAATAGAGTTTCTGGCCGACAGGCAGATCCGCCGTCAGCGTCGCGCGGAAGACGAACTCGTCGTAGAATTCATCCGGCAGGCTGCCGCCGCTCCAGTCGACTTCCTTGACCCCGTCGGTCACCGCCTGACCATACAGCTGGTAGGAGTTTTCATACTTGCCCTTCTTGGTCTGCAGCGTCCAGCCCGGCTTCGGCATCGGCTTCACGGCGATCACCCCTTCCGGGATCTGCACCCGCACGGCGGTCGTGGCCTTGCCGTCGCAACCATGCGGCACGCGCAGCACTGCCTTGTAGGTCGAGCCGACCGCCGCTTCCTGGGTTTCGAGCGTGATGTGCGCGGAAGCGGCATTCGTCCCCAGCACGAGAAGCGTGCCGGCTGCCAAAAGATATTTGTTCATGATGGTCCCTCGGATTTTCAAATTTTGCGAATACGGCGTTAGTCGTGATCCATGCCGCCCATCTCGCCCATGCCTTCGACAGCGAACTCGACGTTGACCGTGCCGGCCTTCTCGAAGGTCAGCGTGGCGGCAAATTTTTCGCCTTGCTTGGGTTGCCGCTTCAGGCCGATGAACATCAGGTGATAACCGCCAGGCGCGAGAGCTACCTTGCCGCCCGCGGGGATCTCCAGGCCGCCGGAAACCGGCCGCATGGTCATGACGCCGTCCTTGACGCCCATCTCATGCAGCTCGGCTTTTTCCGAAATATCGGAGGAAATCGACAGCAGCCGGTCCGGTGTACCGCCCTTGTTGACGACGGTGAAATAGCCGCCGGCCACCTTCGCGCCGGCCGGCGTGGCGCGCGACCACGGGTGCTCGATCTCGAGATCGCCGGCCTTGAACTCATGCGCGAGCACCGACTGGGCGCCGACGAACAGCAGGGCAAAGGCCAGCGCGGCTAGGCCGAGACGCTCCCGGAAGCGGGACAGAACGCGGCCGAACATAAAGCCCGCCGCTACGGGGGAAGAATAGGACATGGTTTGCTCCATGAAGTGATGATCGCGCCGTTGCCGGTCGCGAACCGTTTTGGATCTTTGGATGGGTACGCCCGCGAAAAATTCCGCCGGGGCAAGCAGGCTCAGGCTGCCAGCGGCGGCGCGCGCGGATTGGACGGCGAGCGCTCGCGCGCGAAGTCGAGATGAATGCTCGCCGGGAAGACGAAGGCAACCGTTTCAAAGGAAAGGCTGGCCAGGGCCAGCCCGGCATCGGGCGGCGGCGCGAAGGCCGATGAAAACATGCCGCAGCCGAGCGTGCAGCAGGCCGGCAGATGGGACGGGTGCTCGTCACCACCAGGAAGCTGGGCGGCGCCATTGTGGGTGCAGATGACGTTGCCGAAAGCGTCGAGCTGCGCGGCATTCGGGCCGGCGGCGAAGGCAAACGCACCGAGCGTCGACTGGAGCAGCAGCAGATAGGCCGCGACAAGCGCGACCGGCATGCTCCACCGTTTCCCCCGGCTGTTCAAAAGATTTGCCTCTTCAAGCGACTGGAAGATACCTATCACGGGGCCGCCGAGTGGAAAATCGCCAATTCGATGCTGCGGCAACGCGGCGCGATCAGGATTTTTGCGGCCGGCTTTCCGGGATCGACGTCAGCAATGTCTGACGTGCCGACTTCAGGTGCTTGCGGCAGGCGGCGTCGACCTTGCCGAGGTCGCGCGATTTGAGCGCCTCGATATAGGCAAGATGCTCGCCGACCGCGACTTCGTTGCGCTCGCGCTCCTGCGCCTTGTTCCACTGGTAGTGGTAATGGAAGATCATGGCGATGACATCGTAGAAATCGACGATGAAGCGGTTGTGCGAGGCACGATGGATGAGCCGATGGAAGCGCTCGTCCAGCTCCGAAAACGCGTTGAAGCGCGTGGCGATCTCACCTGCCAGTTGGCGATGTTCGTCCTCCAGGCGGTCGAGATCGGCCCAGACAGGGCTATCCTGCGGCAGGGCGGCGAAGGCCGCCGCCGAGCGCAGCTCGAACATCTCGCGGATCTCGGTCAGTTCGAGCGCGAAGGCTCGTGTAAAACCTTTCAGCACCCAATGGCTGTTGCGGCGCTTCTCGATCAGGCCGAAGCGGGAGAAGCGGATCAGGAACTCGCGCACGCTGGTGGTACCGACGCCGATCTCGCGCGCCAGTTCGAGCTCGTTGATCTGCATGCCGGCCTCGGCGCCGTCGGCGAGCAGCCGCCGCATGAAGGACCGCTCGATGATCTCGGCGAGCGTGTCGGTCTCTTCCTCGGGGAAGAAATCATCGGGACGCGGGTCGCGCAGCACCGTCTTGGCGCGCTTGTTCCAGGCGATCAGCCCGGTTTCCTCCATGCGCGAAAGGATGCTGCGCACGGTCGTGCGGCTGACACCGAGCAGTGCGCCAAGTTCCGGTTCCGACGGCAGGCTGCGTGTTTCGTCAAGCAGCCTGAGGCAGCGGTTGTAGGCGTCCTTGTAGACGTTGTTGCTCTTCGACATCCCCTGACCCATCGATGCCGGCGCTTGCGGCGGCCGGCTTGAAGCGCAATATGACGTTCCCATGACCCTGAAAAGCGGAATTGCTTTCGCTGGGGTCGGTTCATTGTTTGCAGCGCCACCACTTACGCGGGGCACGCGGAACTGCTGGCGAAAAAACAATTGACGCAAAACTGTTTTTTCACGATAAAAGACATTAGCTCTTAACAGGCGCGTGTCAATCCGCGCATCCCAGGATCACCCAGGAAGCCGCCCGTGAACGTCTCGAACACCATTCTTCTGTCCCCCGCCGACAATGTCGCCGTTGCCAATGGCCGCATCGAGATCGGCACCGCGCTGCCGGGCGGCGCGCTTGCCGCCGCCGTCATCGAGCCTGGCCACAAGGTGGCGATCAAGCCCATTCCCGCCGGCTCGGCGGTGGTCAAATACGCCCAGGCGATCGGGCGCGCCACGATAGACATCGCGCCCGGCGAACATGTCCACTCGCACAATCTGGTTTTCGAGGCCGGCCGTCTGCCGGTGGTGCCGCCGAGCGAGGCCGAGCACGCGACCGAGGCCGACCGCGCCCGCACCTTCATGGGTTACCGCCGCGCCGACGGCCGCGCCGGCACGCGCAACTTCATCGGCATCATCGCCAGCGTCAATTGCTCGGCCACCGTCTGCCATTCCATCGCCGATACGGCCAACCGGACCCTGCTGCCGAAATATCCCGGCATCGACGGCTTCGTGCCCATCGTCCACGGCCAGGGCTGCGGCATGAGCGGCACGGGCGACGGCATGATGGTGCTGCACCGCACGCTTGCGGGTTATGCCCGCCACCCGAATTTCGGTGGCGTGCTGATGGTCGGTCTCGGCTGCGAGGTCAATCAGCTGACCCTCTACGGCCAGAAAGGCGCCGCCGCCGGCAAGCGCCACTTCAACATCCAGGATGCCGGCGGGTCGCGCAAATCGGTGGAAAAGGCGATGGGCGTGCTGGCCGAGATCGCAGAGGAAGTCGGCCAGTTGAAGCGCGAACCGATCCCGGTCAGCGAGATCGTCGTCGGCCTGCAGTGCGGCGGCTCCGACGGCATGTCGGGCATCACGGCCAATCCGGCGCTGGGCGCGGCTGTCGACATCCTCGCCGGCGTCGGCGGCATCGGCATCCTCTCCGAGACGACGGAAATCTACGGCGCCGAGCATCTGCTGGCCTATCGCGCGGCGACGCCCGAAATCGCCAAGAAGCTCGATGGCTACGTGAAATGGTGGGAAGACCACGTCGCCAAGCACGGCGCCTCGATCGACAACAACCCCTCGCCCGGCAACAAGCGCGGCGGCCTCACCACGATCCTGGAAAAATCGCTGGGCGCGGTAGCCAAGGGCGGCCAGACGCCGCTCAACGGCGTGTTCGGCTATGCCGAGAAGGTCACCGGCAACGGACTGGTGTTCATGGACACGCCAGGCTACGACCCGGTCTCGGCCACCGGCCAGGTCGCGGGCGGCGCCAATGTAATCGTCTTCACCACCGGCCGCGGTTCCTGCTTCGGCTGCCGGCCGACACCGTCGATCAAGGTCGCCACCAACTCGACCATGTATCACCAGATGGAAGAGGACATGGACGTCAATTGCGGCGTTATCGCCTCGGGCGAAAAGACCATCGCCGGCATGGGCCGCGAGATCTTCGAACTGATCGTCGAGACGGCTTCCGGCCGAAAGACCAAGAGTGAGGATTTTGGCTACGGCGACAACGAGTTCGTGCCCTGGCACCTCGGCGCGACGCTCTAGCTCTTTGCATTCGCGCAATTCCGGAACGGCGACGAACTTTTCCCGGAATGCCCTCGATTGATATCTTTGATTCCGCGCAGCCGACAGCGGCGGGCAACGGGGAGATTGTGCATGGAAAAACGCCGCATTGGCCGGACGCCGCTCGAGGTCACCGAGATCAGCTTCGGTGGCGCCGCGATCGGCGGCCTCTACCGCGCCTGTTCGCGCGAGGCGGCGATGGAGACGCTGCAAGGCGCCTGGGAGGCGGGCCTGCGCTATTTCGACACCGCGCCCTTCTACGGTTTCGGCCTGTCGGAACGGCGCTTCGGCGATTTCCTGCGCTACAAGCCGCGCGATTCCTATATCTTGTCCACCAAGGTCGGCCGCCTGTTCCGCCCGGTCCCTGAAGACCAGGTTCCCGACCACTCCTATGTCGATCCCCTGCCCTTCGCGCTGGACTATGACTATTCCTATGACGGCATCATGCGGTCGGTCGACTTCAGCTACGCGCGGCTCGGCCTGAACAGAATAGACATCCTCTACGTACATGACATCGGCGTCTACACGCATGGTGTCGAGAAGACAAAGCTGCATTTTCGCCAGTTGATGGATGGCGGGCTCAAGGCACTCGAGGAGCTTAAGGGGGCCGGCACCATTTCCGCCTATGGGCTCGGCGTCAACGAGGTCCAGATCTGCCTCGACGTGATGCGCCGGGCGCCGCTCGACTGCATCCTGCTCGCCAGCCGTTACTCCTTGCTCGACCGCAGCGCGGAAGCCGAACTGCTGCCGCTGTGCCGGGCGCAACAGACGTCGCTGGTCATAGGCGGTGTCTTCAATTCCGGCATATTGGCGACCGGACCGGTGCAAGGCGCGCATTTCGACTACCAGCCCGCCAGCCGCGATGTGCTCGACCGTGTGGACGCCATGGAGAGGATCGCCGACGAGGGCGGTTATCCGCTGGCCGCTGCCGCGTTCCAGTTTCCCCTGCACGAGCCAACGGTCGCCACCGTCCTGACCGGCACCGCCAAGCTGGCGAACCTGACACGCAACCTCGAACTGCTCGATATCGACGTGCCGGAGACGGAATACGCCCAATATCGTCCCCATACGGTGGTACAGAAGCTGGCCTGAAACCGGCTCCACGCTGATGCGCCTTGATGGGGCTCCACTTTACAAATCCGCGATCTCCAATAAAAAGAATGAATGTTCCATATTGACTAAATCATGGAATTAATATTCCATGATTTTACAGAACGAACGGGAGCGTTTGCCGGCGTCGGGGAAGGAGCGGCGTGTGAATGTGTCTCCGCCTGCCATGGGAGGGTGCGCGAAACACCGCTTGCATCGGCCAGATCGATGCACTATCAAAACAGCGTAACTGTTTTTTATTGATAAAGTTCTGTTTGGGGCCGCGCCTATCCGAACGGAGCTTCCGTAACGTTCACCGGGCGACTTAGGGAGGAACCTATGAAATTCGTGACCAGCATTCTCAACCGCCGCGCCGTCATGGCCCTGGCAGCAGCGTCGATGCTCGCCGGCGTCATGCATTCGTCGCCGGTTTCGGCGGCGGACGCCACCATTCCGATCATCGTCAAGGACACCACGTCCTTCTATTGGCAGATCGTTCTGGCCGGCGCGCGCAAGGCCGGCAAGGATCTCGGCGTCAACGTGCCGGAACTCGGCGCCCAGGCTGAAACCGACGTCAACGGCCAGATCTCCATCCTCGAGAACGCCGTCGCCGGCAACCCTGCCGCCGTCGTCATCGCGCCGACGGAAGCCAAGGCGCTCGGCAAGCCGATCGACGAAGCTGCCGCCAAGGTCAAGATCATCGGCATCGACTCCAGCGCCGACTCCAAGGCCTTCACGTCGTTCCTCACCACCGACAATGTGCAGGGCGGCCGCGTCGCGGCGGACGGTCTTGCAGCGGCCATCGGCGCGGCCAATGGCGGCAAGGTCGAGGGCAAGGTTGCCCTGATCACCGCGCTTCCCGGCGCCGGCTCGCTCGAGCAGCGCGCCCAGGGCTTCAAGGAAGAGCTCAAAGCCAAGTACCCCGGCCTTGAACTCATTGCTGACAAATATGCCGACGGCCAGGCCACCACCGGCCTCAACATCGCGACCGACCTGATCACCGCCAATCCTGACCTGAAGGGCATCTTCGCGTCCAACCTGATCATGGCGCAGGGCGTCGGCCAGGCGGTCGCCGAGAACAAGCTTGCCGGCAAGGTCGCGCTGATCGGTTTCGACAGCGACGAGAAGCTGATCAAGTTCCTGAATGACGGCGTCATTTCCGGCCTTGTCGTCCAGGATCCCTACCGGATGGGCTATGACGGCATCAAGACCGCGCTCGCCGCGTCCAAGGGCGAGAAGGTCGAGGCCAATGTCGACACCGGCGCCAATCTCGTCACCAAGGCCAACATGAAGGAACCGAAGATCGACGCGCTGCTCAACCCGAAGCTCAACTGAGCATCAGCACGGAAACATGGTTTCCGGGGCCCGTGCCCCGGAAACCAAACGTATATCGCTTGGAAATCCGCCGCCTTGAGCTAGGCTGCTCCGGCGAGAGTTCCAAAGCCTCGCAGCGCGCCAAATCGTGAGGCCAATCTGGGAGGCCAGTCTGGGAGGATTGTCATGACATCGACCGCGCAAGACCTGCACCCTGCCCCCGTGCTGGAGCCCGGCAGGACGATCCTGGAACTGCGCGGCCTCGAGAAGAAATATCCGGGCACCCACGCGCTGAAGCCGGTCAACCTCGCCTTCAAGTCGGGCGAGATCCACGCCATCGTCGGCGAGAATGGTGCCGGCAAATCCACCTTGATCAAGCTGCTGACCGGCGTCATGCCACGCACCTCCGGCGAGGTGATCTGGGAAGGCAAGCCGGCGGCGCTCGCGACCCCATACGAGGCGATGGCGCTGGGCATCAACGCCGTCCACCAGGAGGTCGTGCTCTGCCGTCATCTGACCGTCGCCGCCAACATGTTCCTCGGCGAGGAGAATTCGCGCTTCGGCATCCTGCAGCAGCGCGCCATGGTCAAGGATGCGCAGAAGATCATCGACGGTCTCGGCTTCGACCTGCCGGCGCATGTCGTGCTCGGCGACCTCACCATCGGCCAGCAGCAGCTGATCGCCGCCGCCCGCGCCACCGTGCGCGGCACCAAATTCCTGATCTTCGACGAGCCGACCGCCTACCTGACCCGCAAGGAGGCCGACCAGCTCTTCACCCTGATCCGCCGGCTGAAGTCCGAGGGCGTGACGATCATCTACATCAGCCACCGCATGGAGGAAGTCTTCGAACTGGCCGATCGCGTGTCCGTGCTGCGCGACGGCACGCTGGTAGGCACCAGGAACATCAGCGAGACCAACGACGCCGAACTGGTCAAGCTGATGATCAACCGCTCGATCGAACAGATCTACCACAAGGAGCATTTCACGCCGGGTGCCGCGATCATCGAGGCCAGGAACCTCTCGGGCAAGGGCTTCGAGAACGTGTCGATGACGGTGCGCGCCGGCGAGATCGTCGGGCTCTACGGCCTGATCGGCGCCGGACGCAGCGAATTCGTCACCACGCTCTACGGCCGCCACCGCAAATCGGCCGGCCAGATCCTGTGGAAGGGCAAGGACGTCCAGATCAATTCCGAGCATGACGCAATCAGGCTCGGCATGGCGCTGGCGCCGGAAAGCCGCCGCGACCAGGGCCTCTGCCTCAACCTGCCGGTTGGCCTCAACCTCAACCTGCCGATCTACAAGCGCATCTCCAACAATCTCTTGATCTCCGGCGCCCAGGAAAAGACCCAGGCCGACCGCCAGATCGCCGATCTCAGGATCAAGACGCCGACACGCAATGCATTGGCCTCCAGCCTGTCGGGCGGTAACCAGCAGAAGATCGTCATCGGCAAGTGGCTGGCCCACGGCGCCAAGTTGTTCATCTTCGACGAGCCGACGGTCGGCGTCGACGTGGGCACCAAGGCCGAGATCTACCGGCTGTTCAGCGCGCTCCTGTCGAAAGGTGCCGGCATCATCCTGATCTCGTCCTATTTGCCGGAAGTCTATGAACTGGCCGACACGCTGCACGTGTTCCGCCGCGGCAAGCTGGTGGCGACGCATGGGTTTCGCACCGCCGATCACGAGGACATTCTCACACAGGCGCTCGCCGAGAAACAAGAAAAGCTGGGAGGAAAGATATGAGCACCGAGGCGATTCCTGCCGAAAAACCGAAGCGCAACTATAACGCCCTGTTCGGGTTGACGCTGCTGGCGCTGCTGGTGCTGCTCTGGATCATCCTGTCGCTGGCGACATCGAGCTTCGCCTCGGCGAACAACATCTCGAACCTTTTGCGTCAAGGCTCGATGATCGCCATTTTGGCTGTCGGCCAGACCTTCGTCATCATCACCGGCGGCATCGATCTGTCCGTCGGCGCCGTGGTCGGCTTCGCCACCGTTATTGCGGCGATGCTGATCAATGCCGGCATCCCGGTCTTCCTCGCAATCCTGCTCACCCTGCTGGTCGGCGTCGCCATCGGCCTCTTCCATGGCTTTGGCATCGTCAAGATGGGCCTCCCGCCCTTCATCATCACCCTGGCGACGCTGACGTCGCTGCGGGGCATCGGCCTTTTGATGACCAACGGCAATTCGATCTCGATCAACAACGATGCCTTCCAGGAATTCTCGCGCAACTCCTTCCTCGGCATCCCCAATCTGTTCTGGATGGTCCTCCTGGTCGGCATACCCGCTTACGTCTTCCTGCATCACAGCCGCTGGGGCCGTTATCTCTTTTCGGTCGGCTCGAACGCCGAGGCTTCGCGCCTGTCGGGCGTCAATGTCCAGCGCACCATCTTCATGGCCTACACGCTGTCGGGTCTCTGCGCGGCGTTCGTCGGCGTGCTGCTCGCGTCGCGCATCGGCATCGGCAATCCGACCCAGGCCGAGGGCTGGGAACTGCAGGCGATCGCCTCGTCGGTGATCGGCGGCACCTCGCTGTTCGGCGCCGTCGGCTCGGTGCATGGACCACTGCTCGGCGCCTTCATTCTCGCCACCATCAACAACGGTGCCAACCTGCTCAACGTCAACGCCTTCTGGCAGCGTGTCATCACCGGCGTGCTGATCATCGTCATCGTCTATTTCGACGGCCTGCGCCGCCGCGGCGGCAAGTAGTCAACGAACCGAAATTCGATCGCCGGTCCGATATCGAGACGGGCCGGCGTTTTCGTAAAACCGACTGGACTGAAATATGAAAGCCGTCGTTTGCCGCTCACCCGGCGACCTTGTCCTGGAAGACCACCCCGCGCCCGACTCGCCACCTCCCGGCTGGGCGCTGGTGGCGGTCAGCCATGTCGGCATCTGCGGCACCGACTATCATATCTTCGAAGGCAAGCACCCGTTCCTCGCCTACCCCCGCATCATGGGCCACGAGGTGTCGGGGACGATTGTCGAGACCGGTGAAGGCGTCGATCTGGCCATTGGCGAACCGGTGGTCGTCAACCCCTATCTGTCCTGCGGCAGGTGCATCGCCTGCCGGCATGGCAAGCCGAATTGCTGTGTGCGGATCGAAGTGCTCGGCGTCCATCGCGATGGTGCCATGTGCGAGCAGATCCTGGTGCCGGCACGGAACCTCTATCCCGCCGACGGCCTGTCGCTTGCCGACGCCGCGGCGATAGAATTCCTGGCCATCGGCGCGCATGCCGTGCGTCGCTCGCGCGCCGACCCCGGCGCCCGCACGCTGGTGATCGGCGCCGGCCCGATCGGGCTTGGCACCGCCATCTTCGCCCGCATCGCCGGGTCCGACGTGACGCTGCTCGACATGAGCAGCGAAAGATTGAATTTTGCCGCGAACGAACTCGGCTTCCCGGCCCTCGATGGATCACACGGCGCGGCATCCGATCTGGTCAGGGAGGCGACGTCAGGCGAAGGGTTCGACGTGGTCTTCGACGCCACCGGCAACACCCAGTCGGTGCAGTCGGCCTTTGCCCATGTCGCGCATGGCGGGACCCTGGTGCTGGTCAGTGTCGTCAAGGATGACATCGCCTTCTCCGACCCGGAGTTCCACAAACGGGAGATGACGCTGATCGGCAGCCGCAACGCCTTGCGCGCCGATTTCGATCATGTCGCCGCTTCGATCCGCAGCGGCGCCGTGCCGTTGGCCAAGCTGGTTACCCACCGGACGAGATTGGCCGATACGCCGTCCGATCTCGCCCGCTGGGCGCACGAGAAATCCGGCCTGATCAAGGCCGTGATCGAGGTCGGATAGTCGGCTGAAGCCGGCTTAGAGAGCCGACAACTTCAGCTCGACCCGTTCGGCCGGAAAGCGCGACTCGGAAAACTGGATCGGCTGGCCGTCTGGCGTGACGTTGACGGCCACCGTTACCAGCACGATGGCGCCGGGCTGCAGGTCGAGGTCGGCAAGGTCGGCCGCATCGGCATGGCGAGCCGACAGCACGGTCGATTGCCGGAGATAATCGTCTATGCCGAAACGCGCCAGCGACGCCGTGACCGATCCTGTCTCAGCCATGGCTTTGTCGATACCGGCAAAGCGCCTGGCATCGAACCAGCCGGCGGCGCGCGATACCGGCCGACCATCGGCTTCGCCGCGTGTCTCCAGCCTTATCACCTCGGTCCCCCTGGCCAGCCCGAGCCCCTCGGCGACTCGCTGGCTGGCAGGCTCGACCGAGGAGGCAAGCAGCACGATGTGCCGTTCCGACGTCTGCCCCTGCAGGCCTGTCGAAAAGCGTGTGCGCGCGCCGATCGGATAGGAGAGCCGCTTGCGCGACAAGACGAAGGTGCCGCGTCCCTGCTCGGCCCTGAGCACCCCTTCCTGGACAAGGGCCGATATGGCGCTGCGCACCGTGTGGCGGTTGACGCCGTAGCGTTCGGCCAGCGCCATTTCGGGCGGCAGCGCGGCATTCTCGGCGAAATCGCCGGCCGCGATCGCCTGCAGGATCCTGTCCACGATCTGCCGCCACAACGAAACACCGCTGCGCCGCTCGATACTGTCGGCCTCCTGTCGCCCGGTCATGAATCGCCCCTACTCTGTCGCTTGTCATCCACCCGTCATGGACTCGCGTTAGGTAATATGTATAATTTGTATAGTTGTCTATATCAATAGACAAATTTAGCCAAGAGGAATGCAACGCATGCGAGGACAGGAAGCCCGCGACCAGGCCGAGCGGAAGGCCGCCATGGCGACGCTGGCGCAATCGAGCGGCGACGACATCGTCCGGCTTTGGAACGAGGCTGGCCTGCCTTCGCAAGCCGAGCTGCTGCGCGGTCCCGAGACGGGCCTGGTCACGTTGCGCGGCCGCATCGGCGGCGGCGGCGCGCCATTCAATGTCGGCGAGGCGACCGTCACCCGCGCCACTGTCCGTCTGCCGTCCGGACAGGTCGGCCATTGCTACGCGCTTGGCCGCGACAAGCAAAAGGCGAAGCTGGCGGCCATCGCCGACGCGCTGTGGCAGGACCCTGCCCGCCGCACCGAGGTCGAGACCAGGCTGATCGCGCCTCTACGGGCGGCGCTCGCCACTACCCATGAAAAACGCCGCGCCGAGACCGCGGCAACGAAGGTGGATTTCTTCACCATGGTTCGCGGAGAAGACTGATGGACATCGCAGCGCAATCGATCGAGGGCGGTTTCGCCGATCCGGTCTTCAACGCCCAGACCGTTTTTCGCGCGATCATGGACGCGATGGCGCGGCCGGGCAGCGTGCAGCCCCTGCCGGTCCTTGCCCGCCCGCCGGCGCCGCTCTCGGCGACCGCCGGCGCCGTGGCGCTGGCGCTCTGCGACAACGACACGCCGCTCTGGCTCGACCCGGCCCTGCACGCCTCCACCGCGGTCACCTCCTGGCTGGGTTTCCACACCGGCGCGCCGCAGGCCAACACGCCTGCCGACGCGCATTTCGCCTTTGTCGCCACACCCGCCGAGTTGATGGCGCTCGACGGCTTTTCGCAGGGCACGCAGGACTATCCCGACCGCTCAACCACGCTGATCCTGCAGGTCGGCGATCTCGCTTCCGGCACCCCGCTGCTACTCGAAGGCCCCGGCATCGAAACCAGCGCCACGATCGCGCCGGCGCAGATGCCGCGTCATTTCATCGAGCAGTGGAAGCAGAATATCAAGCGCTTTCCGCGCGGCGTCGACATCATCCTCGCCACGTCGGAAGGCATAGCCTGCCTGCCGCGCACGACGCGCATCAAGACGATGGAGGCATAAGATGTATGTCGCGGTAAAAGGCGGCGAGGCCGCAATTGCCAACGCCCACAGCCTCCTTGCCGACCGCAGGCGCGGCGACCGTTCAGTGCCGGCGCTGCGCCTCGACCAGATCGTCGAGCAGCTGGCGCTGGGAGTCGACCGGGTGATGAGCGAAGGCTCGCTTTATGACCGTGAACTCGCCGCGCTCGCCATCGTCCAGGCGCGCGGCGACATGATCGAGGCGATCTTCCTGGTGCGCGCCTATCGCACCACGCTGCCGCGCTTCGGCTACAGCAACCCGATCGACACCGGCACGATGCTGGTCGAGCGGCGGGTCTCGGCGACCTACAAGGACCTGCCCGGCGGCCAGTTGCTCGGCCCGACCTTCGACTATACGCACCGCCTGCTCGATCCCGAACTGGCCGCAGGCGCCGATGTGGCCGAGCCCTTGCGGCGCGAGACGGAAGCGCGGGCCATGCCGCGCGTCTCTGCGATCCTCGCCCGGGAAGGGCTGATCGAACCGGATGGCGAGATGCCGCAGGACCATGTTCCGGGCGACATCACCCGCGAGCCGCTGGAATTCCCGATGGCACGCGACATCCGCCTGCAGGCGCTGTCGCGCGGCGACGAGGGTTTTCTCCTGGCGCTCGGCTATTCCACCCAGCGCGGCTATGCCCGCAACCACCCCTTCGTCGGCGAGATCCGCATCGGCGAGGTCGAGCTGGAGCTTGACGTGCCGGAACTGCCTTTCGCCGTGCAGCTCGGCACGGTGCGGGTCACGGAATGCCAGATGGTCAACCAGTTCAAGGGCTCGGCCAAGGCGCCGCCGCAATTCACCCGCGGCTACGGTCTCGTCTTCGGCCAGAGCGAGCGCAAGGCGATGGCCATGGCGCTGTGCGACCGGGCGCTGCGCGCCTCCGAACTCGGCGAGGACATCGTCGCCGCCGCCCAGGATGAGGAGTTCGTCATCTCGCACTCCGACAATGTCCAGGCGACCGGCTTCGTCGAGCATCTGAAGCTCCCGCACTATGTCGACTTCCAGGCCGAGCTCGACCTGGTGCGCCGCATGCGCGCCGAGTATGAGGCCCGCGAAAACCCCATGAAGGCGGAAGAGAAAAGGGGGGCCGCGGAATGATCGACGGCCTGTCCCACATGACCTTCATCGTGCGCGATCTCGACCGGATGACCAGGATTCTCGAGGGCGTGTTCGATGCGCGCGAGGTCTATGCCAGCGACGCCGAACAGTTCTCGCTGTCGCGCGAAAAATTCTTCCTGATCGGCGACATCTGGATCGCCATCATGGAAGGCAAGCCGCTGCCGGAGCGCAGCTACAATCACGTCGCCTTCAAGATCGATGATGCCGATTTCGACCGCTATGCCGAGCGCGTCGGCAAGCTCGGGCTGGAGATGCGCCCGCCGCGCCCACGCGTCGAGGGCGAAGGCCGCTCGATCTATTTCTACGACGACGACAATCACATGTTCGAACTGCACACCGGGACGCTCAACCAGCGGCTGGCGCGCTATGCCAAAGGACTGAAAGTCTCAGCATGACCGACATCGCCACCTACAACTTCGCCTATCTCGACGAACAGACCAAGCGGATGATCCGCCGCGCGATCCTCAAGGGCATCGCCATCCCTGGCTACCAGGTGCCGTTCGCCTCGCGCGAAATGCCGATGCCTTACGGCTGGGGCACCGGCGGCGTCCAGGTCACCGCTTCGATCATCGGCCCCGACGATGTGCTGAAGGTCATCGACCAGGGCGCCGACGACACCACCAATGCGGTCTCGATCCGCGCCTTCTTCAAGAAGGTCGCCGATGTCGCCGTCACCACGGAGACCGCCAAGGCAACCATCATCCAAACCCGCCACCGCATCCCCGAGCATCCGCTGACCGCGGGCCAGGTGCTGGTCTACCAGGTGCCGATCCCGGAACCCCTGCGCTTCCTCGAACCGCGCGAAACCGAAACGCGCAAAATGCACGCGCTGGAGGAATACGGCCTCATGCATGTGAAACTCTACGAGGACATCGCCAAGCACGGCCGCATCGCCACCACCTATGCCTATCCGGTCAAGGTCGAGGGGCGCTATGTGATGGACCCCTCGCCGACGCCGAAATTCGACAACCCGAAAATGCATCGCTCGCCGGCCCTGCAGCTGTTCGGCGCCGGCCGCGAAAAGCGCATCTACGCGGTGCCGCCCTTCACCGACGTCGTCAGCCTCGACTTCGAGGACCATCCATTCGAGATACAGACCTTCGACCAGCCCTGCGCGCTGTGCGGAGCCGAGAATGTCTATCTCGATGAGGTCATCCTCGACGACCATGGCGGCCACATGTTCGTCTGCTCCGACACCGACCATTGCGAGAAGCGGCGCGAAGACGGCCATCGCGGTCATCTTGCCCCTGAAAGCCTTCTTGCCTCGGAAAAAATGGAGCCGGCACAATGACCGACGAACCGCTGCTACGCGTTTCGGCGCTTTCCAAATTCTACGGGTCGCGAGTCGGCTGCGACAACGTTTCGTTCGACCTGTGGCCGGGCGAGGTTCTGGCTGTCGTCGGCGAGTCCGGTTCCGGCAAGACGACGCTGCTCAACTGCCTGTCAACCCGGCTTTTGCCTTCCTCCGGCACCGCCAGCTATCGTATGCGCGACGGCCAGTTCCGCGAGCTCTACCGCATGAGCGAGGCCGAGCGCCGCTTCCTGATGCGCACCGACTGGGGTTTTGTCCATCAGAACCCAGCCGACGGCCTGCGCATGACCGTGTCGGCCGGCGCCAATGTCGGCGAACGGCTGATGGCGGTCGGCGACCGCCATTACGGCAAGATCCGCGCCACCGCCGTCGACTGGCTGTCGCGCGTCGAGATCGAGGAAGACCGCATCGATGACGAACCGCGCGCCTTTTCCGGCGGCATGCGCCAGCGTCTGCAGATCGCCCGCAATCTCGTCACCGGTCCACGGCTGGTGTTCATGGATGAGCCGACCGGCGGCCTCGATGTTTCCGTGCAGGCGCGCCTGCTTGATCTCTTGCGCGGGCTCGTCACCGATCTTGGCCTGGCGGCAATCGTCGTTACCCACGACCTTGCCGTGGCTCGGCTTCTGTCGCAGCGCATGATGGTGATGAAGGACGGTCGTGTCGTCGAAAGCGGCCTCACCGACCGCGTGCTCGACGACCCGCGCGCGCCCTACACCCAGCTTCTCGTCTCCTCGATCCTGCAGGTCTGATCATGCCAACCCCGCTCGTTGTCTCCGATGTCGCGAAAAGCTTCACCATGCATCTGCGCGACGGTATCAAATTGCCAGTCGTCGCCGCTGTTTCGTTCTCGATCAAGGCTGGCGAATGCACGGTGCTGGGCGGTCCCTCCGGTGCCGGCAAGAGCTCGATCCTGAAGATGCTTTACGGCAACTATGCCGTCGATGAAGGCCAGATCATCGTCAGCCATGAAGGCGGCCTGATCGATCTCGCCAATGCCAGCCCACGCACCGTGCTTGCCGTGCGCCGGCAAACCATCGGCTATGTCAGCCAGTTCCTGCGCACCGTGCCGCGCGTCTCGGCGCTCGATGTCGTTGCCGAACCGCTGGTCGAGCGCGGCGAAGAACGCGAAGTGGCCAGAGGCAAGGCGCGCGCTTTGCTGGCGCAGCTCAATTTGCCGGAGAAACTGTGGGCGCTGCCGCCGGCGACCTTCTCCGGCGGCGAGCAGCAGCGCGTCAATATAGCGCGCGGCTTCATCACCGAGCATCCGATCCTTTTGCTCGACGAGCCGACCGCTTCGCTCGACGCCAGGAACCGCGACGTGGTGATCGAGCTCATCGCCGCCAAGAAGTCGGCGGGCGTCGCCCTGCTCGGCATCTTCCACGACCACGACGTGCGCGAGGCGGTCGCCGACCGCGTCATCGACGTGACAGCTTTCGCTCCGGGAAAACTCGCGGCATGACCAGGAAGTTATCCGAGACACCGTTGGTCCACCCGACGGCGGAGGTACACAATTCGACACTCGGCCGCTGGACCGAGATCGCCGACCGCAGCCGGGTTTCGGAGAGCGAACTCGGCGACTATTCCTACATGATGCAGGACTGCGCCGTGTGGTGCGCGACGATCGGCAAGTTTGCCAACATCGCGGCAAGCGTGCGCCTCAACGCCACCAACCACCCGACATGGCGGCCGACACTGCACCATTTCACCTACCGCGCTTCGGACTATTGGGACGACGCCGAGCACGAGAGCGAATTCTTCGCCCAGCGCCGCGCCAAACGGGTCACCATTGGCCACGACACCTGGCTCGGTCACGGCTCGACCATTTTGCCCGGCGTCACCGTCGGCGACGGCGCGGCGGTCGGCGCGGGCGCGGTGGTCTCGAAAGATGTTGCCCCCTACACCATCGTCGCTGGCGTTCCGGCAAAGCCGATCCGGGAGCGCTTCGACCGCCGCACCGCGGAACGCTACCAGGCACTTGCCTGGTGGGACTGGGACCATGCCAGACTGCGCGCTTCGCTCGACGATTTTCGCGAACTCGAGGCCGAGGCGTTTCTGGAGAAGTACGGCGGATAACCCAGTGCATCGTTGTTGAGGAGGAGGTCCGTTTCATACCCTTGACACAGGACTCGGACAGGAGGCCATCTCCCCAAGGAGATCGCCATGCTCGACACCGTCAGATCGTCGCTCGCCGGATTCTTTGCCGGCTCCAATCCAACCCCGCCAGCGCATCTCGGCACACGCTACGATGCGTCAGGCAATTTCCTGATCGAGCCCGGCAACACGGTCGTCAGCCATCTCGTCAGCGGTTCGCCGTCCGAAGCCGTGGTGCTTGCGGTGCGCGAGCGGATGCTGGCCATGCCCGATGCCGACAGGCTGGCCTTCACGCCAGTGTCCAGCCTGCACATGACGCTGTTCCAGGGTATCATCGAATATCGCCGCCGCTTGCCCTACTGGCCGCAGGACGTGCCGCTCGATACCAGCATCGACGCCATGACCCGCCTCTATCTGGAACGGCTGAAAGATTTCGAGGGTTTCGGTCCTTTCAACATCAAGGTCGTCGAGGTGGTGCCGACCGGCCTCACCGTTGCCGGTGCGACTGACCACGACATGCGCATCATGCGCCAATGGCGCGATGCGCTGGCGGTGCCGTTTGGATACCGGCATCCAGACCACGACACCTACGTCTTCCACATAACCTTTGCCTATCAGATCCAACGGCTTGCGGATGACAGGGCGGCGGCTTGGCAGGCGCTCTTCGACGATTGCCTCGCGCTTTTCGCGCGGCAGGCACCGGTGATCGAGATCAAGGCTCCCGCTTTCTGCGCATTCCGCGACATGAAGCATTTCGAGGAACTGCAGGTGCTCGGCTGATCGCGCTCCTCGGGCGCCCGACACGAGGCCTGTGGGTCGTAACAAAACTGACATCAATCCGACACCGCAGGTTCATGGCGCTGCGCTAGCGAAGACCCAACAGACCTTCAACCGCGACTGGACTGGAGCCCGGCCCCATGTCAGCAACTTCCGCCACGCTCGAAATCCGCGGCGTCAGCCGACGATTTGGCAAGAACACCGCCGTCAGCGACGTCAGCATTTCGATTCCGCAGGGTCAGATGGTTGGCGTCATTGGCCGTTCCGGCGCTGGCAAATCAACCCTTCTTCGCATGATCAACCGTCTTGTCGATCCCAGCCAGGGGTCGATTTTTTTTGACGGCGCCGAGGTCTCCCGGTTGCGCGGTTCGCCCTTGCGGCGCTGGCAGCGCGACTGCGCCATGATCTTCCAGCAGTTCAACCTGGTGCCGCGCCTCGACGTGCTGACCAACGTGCTGCTCGGCAAGCTGAACCATCGTTCGACCCTGTCCAATCTTCTGGGCATGTTCTCGCGCGCCGAATGCGCTGAAGCGGTCGCGGCGCTGGAGCGTCTCGATATCGCACGGACGGCCCTTCAGCCCGCCGGCACCCTGTCGGGCGGACAGCAGCAGCGCGTCGCGATAGCCCGCGCCATGATGCAGCAGCCCAAGGTGATCCTCGCCGACGAGCCGATCGCCTCGCTCGACCCGCTCAACGCCAAGGTGGTGATGGATTCGTTGCAGGACATCAACCTGCGCGAAGGCATAACCGTCGTCACCAATCTGCATACGCTCGATACCGCCCGCGCCTATTGCAGCCGCATCATTGGCATGGCCGCCGGCAAGGTCGTCTTCGACGGCCCACCGGAAGAGCTCGACCGCGACGCCGTGCGTCTTGTCTACGGCGCCGATGCCAATGGCAGCGAAATCTCCGAGGCCATCACCTCGACCAGCGTTGCCTACAAACAAAAGATTGCCGCATCCGCCGGACCGCTCGAACCCGCTTTCCCGGGATACTGAGCCCATAATCCCGAAAGTGGAATTCGCTTTTCGGGAAAGATCATGGGCCAAGAAAAGCCGTACTGGATCGTCCGCCCGCGTCAAGGGCACCGTCAAAATCAAGAACGCTGCCGGCGCGGGGCCGGAACCTACAGGAGAGATGTCATATGTTCAGGAAAATGATTTTTGGCGCCGTTTCGGTGCTCGCAATGGCCACCAGCATGGCCCATGCCGCCGACATGAAAGAATTCCGCGTCGGCATTCTCGGCGGTGAAAACGAGACCGACCGCCTGCGCAACTACCAGTGCCTGGCCGACCACCTGAAGACCGAGTTCGGCTTCGAGAAGGTCTCGCTGTTCCCCGCCGCCGACTACGACGGCGTCATCCAGGGCCTGCTCGGCGGCACGCTCGACTTCGCCGAGCTCGGCGCTTCCGGCTATGCCAGCGTCTATCTCAAGGACCCGAAGGCGGTTACCCCGATCCTCACCACCAAACAGACCGACGGTTCCACCGGCTATTACTCGATCGGCATGGCGCTGAAGTCCTCGGGCATCAAGGACATCATGTCGGCCAAGGGCAAGAAGCTCGGCTACGCCGACCCGGATTCGACCTCGGGCTATCTGATCCCGCTGACGCAGATTCCGAAGACCACCGGCATGCCGAACGACAAGTTCTTCGCTTCGACCCAGTTCAACGGTGGCCACGAGAATAACGTGCTCGCCGTGCGCGACGGCAAGGTCGATGTCGCGGTCGACGATTCCTCGGGCATCGGCGACTTCAAGAACGGCTACAGCTCCGGCACCTTCCACAAGGAAGTTGCCAAGGGCGCCGTCGACCCTAACGACTTCGTCGAAGTCTGGCGCTCGGGCCTGATCCCGAACGGCCCGCTGGTCGTACGCACCGCGCTCGGCGACGAGATGACCGCAAAGCTCTCCGCGTTCTTCACCGATCTGCCCAAGAAGGACAAGGCTTGCTTCGAAGGCGTCGAAGGCGGCGATTTCACCGGCTACGTTCCGGTGAAGCCGGACTTCTACAGCGTTATCGTCGAAGCCCGTAAGGCTGCCATCGGCGGCTAACGGCGAAATCGAAAAGGGCGGCGCGCAAGGTGTCGCCCTTTTTGCATCTCCGATCATGACCCTTTCCGTTCCCGCCCCTTCCGGCACGCCCAACGCGATGGCCGACGCCTGGCGGCGCCAGACATCGCTTCGCCGCCTCTATACGGTGCTAGGCGTTGGATTGCTGCTGGCCGCCATGTTCGGCAGCATGTGGTTTGCCGACGAAGCCAATGCCGGGCATTTCTTCGACCGGCTTCCCCACCTTCTGGATTTCCTGAGCTGGCTCGTCCCCAAGGACTGGAACGACGTCTGGCGGGCACTATTCGACATCGCCTCGCCGCATGACACCGGCACCCAGGAATTCAACTTCCCGCTCGGCCGAGTCTATGTCTGGGGCGCCTTTTATGTCCCCGAATATTTCGAGCTGATGCTGACCACGGTCAATGTGGCCCTGGTCTCGACCTTCATCGGCTTCCTCTTCGCGGTGCCGTTCTCCTTCATCGCCGCGCGCAACCTGACACCGCATCCGGCGCTGAGGCTGGTGGTCAAGCGCTTCATGGAACTGCTGCGCGCCTTCCCCGAGATCGTCATCGCCGGTCTCTTCGCGGCAATCGTTTCCATCGGCCCGATCGCCGCCATCATCGCCATCGGCCTGCATTCGATCGGCGCGCTCGGCAAGCTGTTCTACGAGATCAACGAGAACATCGACATGCGCGCCGAGGAAGGCCTTCGCGCCGTCGGCGCCAACTGGTTCGAACGGGTGCGCTTCGCCGATCTGCCGCAGGTGCTGCCCAACTTCATGTCGTACACGCTGCTGCGCGTCGAGATCAACGTCCGTGCCTCGACCATCATCGGCGCCGTCGGCGGTGGCGGTATCGGCGAGGAACTGAAGCTGTCCATTTCGCGCGGCTTCGGCGCCAAGACGCTGGCGCTGGTGCTGCTCCTGTTCACGACGATCTTCCTCGTCGACCAGTTTTCCGCCTGGCTACGCCGCAAGCTCGTCGGCGAGCAGGCCTTCCTGATGAACGCTTAGATCGGCTTTCGGAAAAATCATGGCCAACCAGAAAGACAAGTCATGGCGATGACCGCTGACGAAATCCAGTCGATCGAGGAGCGCTATCCGCAGGTGTTCCGTCGCCCGGCTTACAAGCGCTACGGCCCGTTGTTCCTGATCGTGGGCACGATGCTCTACCTTGCCTATGCCATGTGGTTCTTCAACCTGCCGCAAGTGCTGAGGGAATCGCACTGGGAGCGCCTGCCGCTCTTCCTGACGCAGTGGATCAGCTACGATCTGCAGCCGGAATTCCGCCTCGACCAACCCGAGATCACACCGAAATATCCGCGCTTCTCGGCTCTTGGCGATAACCCGAACCCAGACTGGGTGATCAAGAATCCGGACGGTAGTTTCACCGTGCTGATCGACGGCCCGGCAAAATCCATCACCTTCAATAAAGCACAAGCGACGATTGATGCCCACGGGCAGACGGTTCACGTCTCGCTGACCAGCGGCAAGCCCCTGGTCGAAGGCCAGGTACCGGACTGGATCACCGCGCATGACGACGAGGTGGTGGCCAGGATGGGTTTCGTCGGCGAGGTTCGCGTCACGGTCGACCGCGTCAAGGTGCGCAAGCGCTTCCTCGGCTGGGCGAATTTCGTCTTCGACACACGCTCGCCCTTCTTCGGCAAGCCGGCCGGCGAAGTGATTTCGCTGATCGCGTCCGGACCCGAGCTGAAGCCAGGTACCTCGAACCTCGCGCTTGCCGCCGACAATATCTGGAACAACGCCCAGTGGCAGCACGGCGATGTCTGGACGAAGCTGCTGCAGACCATCGTCATGGCGTTCCTGGGCACACTGCTCGGCGGCATCGTCGCCTTCCCGCTCGCCTTCTTCGCCGCCCGCAACATCACGCCGAGCGGCGCGCTCGGCCAGGTGCTCAAGCGCTTCTTCGACTTCATGCGCTCGGTCGACATGCTGATCTGGGCTCTGTTCTTCACCCGCGCCTTCGGCCCCGGGCCGCTGGCCGGCAGCGCGGCGATTTTCTTCACCGAGATCGGCACGCTTGGCAAAGTCTATTCCGAAGGTCTTGAGAACATCGACGACAAACCGCGCGAAGGCATCAAGTCGACCGGCGCCAACGGCCTGCTGGTACAGCGTTATGGCGTAATGCCGGAAGTCATACCCATCTTCATCAGCCAGACACTCTACCAATGGGAATCCAACACAAGAGGCGCGACCATTATCGGCGCCGTCGGCGCCGGCGGGATCGGCCTGAAATTGTGGGAAGCGATGCGCACCAACTCCAACTGGGCCAACGTCTTCTACATGGTGCTGCTGATCCTGATGGTCGTCTTCATCTTCGACAACATCTCGAACTTCCTGCGCCGCCGGCTGAGCCGCACGATCCACGACTACAACAGGATCCAGGCCCGGCAGGGGTGATCAACGACGCCCTGCTTGGTAGCGGCCCGCGCCGCCTTCGTCATCCACGGGCGGAGCAAGGAGCGAAGCGACGCGGCGCAGACCCGAGGATCCATGCCGGAACATTCGCGGTAAAATACAACGGTCAAAAAATGTCCGTAGGACCGCCACCGTCGCGGTGCTGAAAAGTCTCGGCGTGGATCCTCGGGTCTCCGCGTCCGCTTCGCTCCCGCTCCGCCCGTGGATGACGAGTGAGCGGCTTAAGCTGCCTTCCTCCATCCAGCCCTGATATGCTTATACCCCTCCCGATAAACCGCCTCCGGCGTCTCGGAAAAATCGCGCCACACCTTGGTCGCCGCAGCCAGGTCCTTGAGCGAGCGGCCGAAGGCCTCTATCGTCAGCCAGTCGTCATAGCCGCTTTTGCGGATCGCCGAAAACGTCTCCTTCCACGGGAGGTTGCCACGCCCCGGCACGCCGCGATCGTTCTCCGATATGTGGATATGCACGATGTTGCCCCGATGCTTCGTATAGGCGCCGACCGGGTCGGCCTCCTCGATGTTGGCGTGGAAAGTGTCGTACATCGCCCTGATGTGCGGCCGGTCGATGGCGTCGATATGCTCAGACAGGTCGGCCATCGTGTTGAGGAGATAGCATTCGAAGCGGTTCAGCGCCTCGAGCCCGATGGTGACCTTCCGCTTGCCGGCATGGTCGCCGATGGCACGTTGCGAAGCAACCGAGCGCTTCTTCTCGGCGGCCGTCGGTCCGCTGCCGGAGAAGGCGCCGAGCGTCGAATGCAGCGGTCCGCTCAGCGTGCGCGCGCCAAGTGCATCCGCGCAATCGACGGCCCATTTCATGTAATTGATCCCGGCCCTGCGCGTTGCCGCATCGGCCGAGATCAGGTTCATCGCCGGATCGCCCATCGCCGATACAGCGGTCCGCTCCAGCCCGATGCGGTCAAGCGACTCGCCCAGTTTCCTGTAGTTGTCCGGCGTGCCGGCGAAGATCGGTATCTCGACCCCGTCGAAGCCGGTCGCCTTGATGTCGCGAAGCAGCGGCTCGTGCTTCTTCGATACCGCCGTCGTCCACAAGAACATGCACATGCCGATTTTCATCGACGCTCCTCCCCTTTTGGCGGCCAGCTGGTTGCACCGCCGGTTTTCGCCACTCCCCCTCATCCGGCCGCTTCGCGGCCACCTTCTCCCCGAGGGGAGAAGAGAGATGCGCCGACGCCTCCTCTCCCCCTCGGGGAGAGGTCGAATTGCCCCGAATTGCCCTTCGCAATTCGGTTGGCAATCCGGGTGAGGGGGTCTCCCCCAGCGAAGTCGAAACTATAGCTTTGTCCACGCTCCATTCTTCTTCGACGACTTCACGCAGGCTTCGATGAAGGCCATGCCTTCGACGCCGTCCTCGATGGTCGGAAAGACGACATCCTTTGCCGGCTTGCCACCCTTGCGGCGCGCCGCACGGATGGCCCGCGCCGCTTCCTGATAGATGTTGGCGAAACCTTCGAGATAGCCCTCGGGATGGCCCGACGGCACGCGGCTGACGCGGCCAGCCACCGGCAATGCGCCGGCGCCATTGCGGGTGATCAATTGCTTCGGCTGGCCGAAGGGTGTGTACCAGAGATAGTTCGGATCGGCCTGCACCCACTCCAGCCCGCCTTTCGAGCCATAGATGCGCAGCTTCAGCCCGTTCTCATGACCCGGCGCCACCTGGCTTGCCCAGATCATGCCCTTGGCCGGATGCGTTTTTCCATTTGGCTTGAAGCGCAGCATGACGTTGACATTGTCGTCGAGTTGCCGTCCCGGCACGAAGGCATCGAGATCGGCCGACAGGGAGTCCAGCTCCAGCCCGGAAACGAAGCGAGCAAGGTTGTAGGCATGCGTGCCGATGTCGCCCAGAGCCCCGCCGGCGCCCGCTTGTTTCGGGTCGCCGCGCCACGACGCCTGCTTCTGGCCGGTGGCGGCGAGATCCTCGGTCAGCCAGTCCTGCGGATATTCGGACTGCACGATGCGGATGTCGCCGAGCATGCCCTTGGCCACCATCTCGCGCGCCTGCCGCACCATCGGGTAGGCGGTGTAGTTATGGGTAAGCACGAACACCTTGCCGGTCTTCTCGACGATCGCGGCAAGCTTTTTCGCCTCGGCAAGCGTCGTCGCCAGCGGCTTGTCGCAGATGACGTGAATCCCGGCCTCGAGGAAGGCCTTGGCCGCCGGCACGTGCACATTGTTGGGCGTGACGATGGCCACCGCCTCGATACCGTCGGGGCGCTTCGCCTCGGCCTTGGCCATCTCGGCATAGGATGCATAGCTGCGGTCCGGATCGAGTCCGAGTTCGGCGGCCGATGCCTTGGCGCGCGCCGGATCGGACGACAACGCACCGGCAACCAGCACGAAATCATTGTCCATGCGCGCCGCGATGCGGTGCACCGCGCCGATGAACGCGCCCTGCCCGCCGCCGACCATGCCGTAGCGGATCGGGCCGCCTCCCGTTTCCGACTTCGATGCACCGACCATTTTTGTCTCCCTCGTTGTGCTTACCTCCCCCTCGAGGGGAGGTCGATCCGCGCAGCGGATCGGGTGGGGTCGCAGGCCGAATATCTCGGCCTGAACCTATCCCTCCCGGCGCTAAATTCCCATCATTGCGCGCAGCAGCTTCTTGTCGGTGGTGCCGCCGGCGAAATCGTCGAACGCCTTCTCCGTCACACGGATGATGTGATGCTGGATGAAGGGCGCGCCTTCGGCTGCGCCATCCTCGGGATGTTTCAGGCAGCACTCCCATTCCAGCACTGCCCAGGAATCGTAATCGTACTGCGTCAGCTTGGAGAAGATGCCGCCGAAATCCACCTGGCCATCACCCAGCGAACGGAAGCGGCCGGCGCGGTTGACCCAACCCTGATAGCCGGAATAGACGCCTTGCCGCCCGGTCGGGTTAAACTCGGCGTCCTTGACGTGGAAGGCCTTGATGCGCTCGTGATAGATGTCGATGAATTCGAGATAGTCGAGCTGCTGCAAAAGGAAATGCGACGGATCGTAATTGATGTTGCAGCGCTTGTGGCCGCCGACCGCGTCGAGGAACATCTCGAAGGTAGCGCCGTCGAACACGTCTTCGCCGGGATGGATTTCATAGCCGACATCGACCCCATTGTCCTCATAGACATCGAGGATCGGCTTCCAGCGCTTGCCGAGTTCGGCGAATGCCTCCTCGATCAGCCCGGCGGGCCGTTGCGGCCAGGGATAGAGGTAAGGAAAGGCCAGCGCGCCGGAGAAAGTCACCGAGGCATCGAGCCCAAGGTTGCGTGATGCCTTGGCGCCGAATGTCATCTGCTCGACTGCCCATTTCTGCCGCGCCTGGGGATTATTGTGCACCGAAGCCGGCGCAAAGCCGTCGAACTGCGTGTCGTAGGCCGGATGCACCGCCACCAATTGACCCTGCAGATGCGTCGACAATTCGGTGATCTCCACGCCGGCATCGGCACAGATGCCCTTCACCTCGTCGCAATAAGCCTTGGAGGACGCCGCCTTCTCAAGATCGAACAGGCGTCGGTCCCAGGTCGGGATTTGCACGCCCTTATAGCCGAGACCGGCCGCCCATTTGGTGATCGAGGCCAGCGAATTGAATGGCGCGGCATCGCCCGCGAACTGCGCCAGAAACAGCCCGGGACCCTTCATTGTCGTCGGCATCGGCATCCTCCCCTTCTTTGTACGACCAAGCATAGCGCTGATTGGAAACAGGGCCAGCCACTCTGGTCTTTCGCATCGTGCGCTTTGCAGGCACTGCCATTCTGGTATTACCAAATAGGGGAATTTGGTCAAGCCTCACAATGGTTCGGCCAAGCCCTCCCTGCATCCGGGATATCGACATATATCGCAATACAATCAATGGAATAATTCGCATATCGAGTTACGCCGCCACGCTTCTTGCCGTTCAGGAGAATTTGCTGTAGACCTCGCCTCAGGCCCAATTGGTCGAACCAGTTTGCGGGAAAGGGCTGGGGATGCCTTGGGGAGGAACGCTTGCGTCGTCTTTCGGCGATGCATGTCGCAGGCAAACCATACGGACGAATTTGGGAAGGACAGACCATGCATCTTTCGACGCACAACTGGATGCGCGCGGAACCCCTGGAGACCACGCTCAAGCGCATCAAGAAATTCGGCTATGAGTCGATCGAGATTTCCGGCGAGCCCGAGCAATACAAAACCAAGGAGACGCGGGCGCTCTTGAAGGAGCATGGCATCCGCTGCTGGGGTGCGGTGACCTTGATGTTGGGCGAGCGCAACCTTGCCGCCAGGAACCAGGGCCAGCGCGAGCGCTCCGTGCAGTATGTCAAGGACGTGCTGACCATGGTCAGCGAACTCGATGGCGAGATCATCACCCTGGTTCCGGCCACGGTCGGCAAGGTGGTGCCTGACGGCACCGAGGAAGAGGAATGGAAGTGGGTGGTCGACGCGACCCGCGAATGCTTCACCCACGCCAAGAAGGTCGGTGTCAAGATTGCGGTCGAGCCGCTCAACCGCTTCGAGACCTATCTGTTCAATCGCGGCGCCCAGGCGCTGGCACTGGCTGACGCGGTCAGTCCCGAATGCGGCGTCTGCCTCGACGCCTACCATATCCACATGGAGGAATTTAACGTCCATGACGCCATCCGGCAGGTCGGAAAGCGGCTGTTCGACTTCCATGTCGCCGACAACAACCGCTTCGCCGCCGGCCTCGGCCAGATCGACTGGCCAAGGATCGTCGCCACCTTGAAGGAAGTCGGCTACGACGGCGCGCTGACCAACGAGTTCGTGGCCCCGGTCGACCGCACGCCGGCGGCCCCCTATCCCGACATGGTCGAGCGCCACCCGGTCGATATCTCGCCCGAGCAGCTGAAATTCATCCAGGACCATGGCTCCAGCGTGCTCACCGAGAAATTCTACACCGACCAGATGCGCATCACCGCCGAAACGCTGCTGCCGCTGATCAAGTAGTCGACTGCCTCTGGGAAATTTGCCCTTCCGCCCCGACCGGCGGCAGGGCTGGGGAAAAATATGCGCATCAACACCGTCCAGGCCTGGTGGGTCCGCATCCCGATCGAAGCCGCGCGGCAGCACCGCAGCGACTTCGGTCAGGTGACGACCTTTGATGCCGCCGTTCTGCGCATAGGGACCGATGACGGGCTGGTGGGCTGGGGCGAAGGCAAGAACGCCGCCGGCAGCGCCGGCAGCTACGGCGCGCTCGTCCATATGCTGAACCACGAAGTCGGCCCACAATTGATCGGCCGAGATCCAGCCGATATCGGCGTCATCTGGGAGATGCTCTACAACGGCGTGCGCCACGACAGTGCGGCCCGCGCCGGCCACGCCATGCCGCAGTTGGCGCGGCGCGGCATGAGCATTGCCGCCATCAGCGCCGTCGACATCGCGCTCTGGGATATTCTGGGCAAGTCGCTCGGCCAACCGGTCTGGCGGTTGCTCGGAGGACGCAAGGTCGATCGCATGCAGGCCTATGCTTCCGGCGGCTGGGCGTCCGCCAATGCCATCGGCGAGCAGTTGAAATCCTACATCGCCCAGGGCGGCTTCAAGGCGCTGAAGATGCGGGTCGGCGCCATGGATGGCGCCGCACATATTTCCGCGGCCCGCGTGCGCGCCGCCCGCGAGGCGCTCGGCCCCGATGTCGAGTTGATGGTCGATGCTCACGGCACCTATACGGTGGCCGAGGCCAAGCGCTTCATCCATCTCGTCAACGACCTCGATCTCGCCTGGTTCGAGGAGCCTGTCATCGCCGACGACAAGCCGGGCTTGGCGGAAGTGCGTGCGTCCGGCGCCGTTCCGATCGCCACCGGCGAGAGCGAGGCGACGCGCTATGCCTTCCGCGACCTCGCAATGCTCAAGGCCGCCGACATCTTCCAGCCTGATCCCGCCTTCTGCGGCGGCATCAGCGAGGCGATGAAGATCGGCACCATCGCCAGCGCCTTCAACCTGCGCTTTGCACCGCATCTATGGGCCGGCGCGCCCTGCTTCTTCGCCGGGCTGCATGTCTGCGCCGCATCGCCGTCGAGTTTCACGGTCGAGTATTCGCTCGGCGCCAACCCGATGATCCACGATCTGATCGAAGAGACTGTCGAAGCAAGGGACGGTATGATAGCGATCCCCGAAAAGCCCGGATTGGGATTCACCATTTCGGAGCGATTCCTGGAGGCGCACGCGCAACGCAATTGACGATGAAAGAAAAGAACCTTCTCGCGGAACTCGCCGCCTATCTGTTCTCCCACTCCGACAACGAGACGGGCCGTACACCGTCGGAACGTGAGCTGGCTGAGCATTTCGGCGTCAGCCGCGGCCAGATCCGCGAGGCGCTGGCCATCCTCGAAGCCATGCGCATCGTCGAGCGCCGGGCGAAATCCGGTATCTATATCGATACCAAGCAGGCGAGCGTCGAAGCGCTGGCGCTGTTTGCGCGCGCCGGCCTGCCGCTTGATCCGTTGCAGATCTATGAGACCGTCGAATTGCGCAAGATCCACGAGATCAAGGCGGCCGAGCTTGCCTGCTCGCGCGCCACCGAGGACAATTTCGAACGGCTGCGCGAGATCCTCAAGGCCTCCGAGGAGCGCATCGCCGCCGGCGAGGGCCTCGCCAAGGAGGACCGGGAGTTTCACCTCGAGATCGTGCGCGCCACCAAGAACGGCGTCTTCCATAACATCTGCAGCGTCTACTATCTGATGGGCGAACAGCGCTTGCCGATCTACTTCAACGATCCCGAACGCAGCGTGCGTTCGCATGCAGAGCACGTACAGATCTATGAGGCGCTGCTGCGCCGCGACGGCAATCTCGCCCAGGCGCTGATGAGCGCTCATCTGCAGGGCGCGGAAAGCTACTGGAAGGGGCTGATCGAAGGCGGCAAGGCGGTTGCGCCAGCGAGCCCGGCGCTCGAAAAGGCCTGACCGTGGGCCAGGCCGTGCCGAAGATCCTGTCGACCCATCCGCTGCATCCGCGCGCTTCGGCCAGGCTCGCCGGCGCCGGTCAACTCGTCATCGCTTCGGCGCTCGATCCCGGCACTCTCACCAGGGAGGCCAAGGACGCCGACATCGTCATCGTGCGCGCACCGCTGCCGCCGGCGCTGTTCGAGGACGCCTGGAAGCTGCGAGCGGCGATCCGCCATGGCGCCGGGCTCGACATGATCCCGATGGAGGCGGCGACCGGCGCCGGCGTGCTGGTGGCCAACGTGCCGGCGGTCAACGCGCGCTCGGTGGCCGAACATGTCATATTCGCGGCTCTTGCGCTGCTGCGGCAATTCCGCAGGGTCGACCGCGACCTGCGCGCCAAAGGCTGGCTTGCCGGACGCGAGCATGCCAACGCCAATATCGAGCTTGCCGGCAAGACCATCGGCATCGTCGGCCTTGGCGCGGTCGGGCAGGCCGTCGGCCATATCGCCGCGCACGGCTTCGACCTGAAGGTGGTGGCAACGACACGCAGCATGCAGCCGGCGCCGGAGAAGGTCGGCTTCCTGTCGATCGACGCGCTGGTCGAGCAGAGCGACATCATCGTGCTCTGCTGTCCGCTGACGCCGGAGACGCGCGGCCTGATCAGCCGCGAGCGCATCGCGCGCATGAAACCCAACGCGCTGCTGATCAACGTCTCGCGCGGACCGGTCGTCGACGACGACGCGCTGATCGAGGCCTTGCGGGAGCGCCGCATCGGCGGCGCCGCACTCGACGTGTTTTCAACGCAGCCACTGCCGCCAAATCATCCCTATTTTGGCTTCGACAACGTCATCATCACCCCGCATATGGCAGGGATCACCGAGGAATCGATGATGCGCATGGGGGTCGGCGCGGCGGGCGAGGCCTTGCTGGTGCTGGCGGGCAAACTGCCGGTCAATCTGCGCAATCCGGAAGTGGTCGATCACTACCGGCGACGGTTTCCGCTCGACATATAGCGCATCGCGGTTTCGCCCTGCCGATCAGCCGCCCAGCAGCCTCTCCACTTCAGCAGCTATCCGCAGCAGATGCCGGTCATGGCCGTTGCGCGCAACCAGCATCAGGCCGCCCGGCAGCGCCATGTCAGGCATCGGCAGCGAAATCGCGCAGAGGTCGAACTGGTTGGCGACCTGTGTGTTGCGCAGCAGCAGGCCCTCGATACGATCACGCAGTTCGGCATCCTCGGCCATGGAAACGATCGTCGGCGCCGTCACCGGCGTGGTTGGCAGGGCCAGTACATCGACCAGCGTCAGGCGCTCGTCCATGGCGGCGGCGAGCGCACCGCGGCGGCGCAGTGCCCTGATGTAGACCGGAGTCGGCAGCATTGCCGCCCGCGACAAAGGCCCGCTGACATGCGGGTCGACCGCCATCGATGCGCCCGTCGCCAGCCAGTCGGAATGCACTTCAGCCCCTTCCATCGCGGCGATCGAGCCACGCTTGGTGGCCGCACGCAAATCCGCGATCATGTCGTCGATCGACAGGTCCGCAATGCGCGCCCCAGCCCGTTCGATCTTGCCAAGACAACGCTCGAAGGCCGCGGCAACTTCGCCTTGCGTGTCCCCGAAAAGAACGCCGCGCGGTATGCCAACGCGGAGCCCGGCGAGTGCAATGCCCGCCAGCTCGCTCGGCATCTCGCCGGCCATCACCGCATCGGCAGCGGCACATTGCGCGACCGTTCGGGCAAGCGGCCCGATCGAGTCCAGAGTGCTCGACAGCGGAAAGGCACCGGCAAGCGGCACGCGCCGTGCCGTCGGCTTGAAGCCGACGACGCCGTTGAGCGCCGCCGGAATGCGGATCGAGCCGCCAGTGTCGGAACCGATGGAGATGTCGCTCATTCCCTCGCCGACGGAAACGCCAGCGCCGGACGACGAACCGCCCGGAATGCGGCTGGCGTCGACGGCATTGCCTGGCGTGCCGTAATGCATGTTGTCGCCGATCGCGGTGAAGGCGAATTCGGTCATGTTGGTCTTGCCGATGATCACCGCGCCGGCCTGCCGCAGGCGGCTGACGATGGCGGCATCGCGCACAGCGGGCGTGGCAGTCCTGAGCATCAGCGAACCGGCCGTGGTCGCCTCGCCGGCGACATCGAACAGATCCTTGATCGAGACAATCGTGCCGTCGAGCGGTCCAAGCGTCACGCCGGCTCGGCTGCGGGCGTCGCTGGCGTCGGCTGCCGCGCGCGCCGGCTCCGCGTAAATCCTCGTGAAAACGCGTTCGTCGCCGGCGCGGGCGGCAAGGCGCGCAAGAATAATCTCGAGATGATCCCGGACGGATTGCATTGTCGGTGTCGGACTCCGGACTGCCTGAACGTCTTAAGATGAGAAGCCAGTTGCATGGCTTGCCGAGACTTAACCCGGCGAAGGCGATTTTGCACCCCTGCCGGATACGAGGAAGAAACGATGCTCTACAGAGGCAGCTGTCACTGCGGCAACGTCGCCTTCGAATTCAGGGCGAAGCTGACCGGTGTCGTGCGGTGCAATTGTTCGATCTGCTCGCGCAAGGGCGCGCTCCTGTGTGCCGTCCCGCATGAAAGCCTGACAGTCCTCGCCTGGGGTGATGACCTGGGCACCTATACATTCGGCAATCATGCCATCGCGCACCGTTTCTGCCGCACCTGCGGCATCCACCCTTTCGCCGAGGATGTCCGCGAAGGCGATCAACGCAGCGCCTACGTCAACCTCAACTGTGTCGAGGGTATCGACATTTCCGTTCTGTCGATCTTCGACTTCGACGGTCGGTCGGCCTGAGCCTCTCGCTCGTTCCGGCGGGAACGATCCGGCGCCGCAACCCGCTTTGTTGCCGCCACCAGAACGGCAACGGCCCGAAAACAGTGACGGTTCTCGGGCCGCTGCCAGGAATGGCTGTTGGCGGGCACTATTCGGCCTGCTTCGGGCCGCGCAGGAACACGAGGACCGCCGCCAGCAGTGTTGCGATGCCGCAATAGGCGAAGGCGCTGGCGACGCCGGCATGGTCGACCAGCAGGCCGCCGAAGACGGCGCCCATCGCAATCGCCACCTGGAAGGTCGCCACCATCAGGCCGCCGGCGCTTTCAGCCTGATCGGGCGCGGCCCGCACCAGCCAGCTCTGCAGCCCGACCGGGACAGCGCCGAAGGCAAAGCCCCAAGCAGCGACGGCGGCGGCGGCGATCGTCGGCGAAGCGCCGAAGATCAGCATCGAAGCGGCCGCCAGGGCAATCAGCAAGGGCGCCAGCGCCACGGCGGTCTTGAGGCTGCGTTCGGCCAGGATGCCGCCGGCGATATTGCCGAAGAAACCGCCAACGCCATAAGCCAGCAGCACCAGCGAGATCGTCTCGATGTCGAGCACCGGCACCTTTTCAAGGAAAGGGCGGACATAGGTGAAGCCGGCAAAGTGCCCAGACGCGACCAGCAGCACGACCAGCAGGGCCACCCGGATCGACGGCCGCTCCAGCACCTCGAGCAAGGTGCGGAAGCTCGCGACGCCCACCGGCGGCAGCTTCGGAATGGTGGCCAGTTGCACCAGCAGCGCCAGCGCACCGACGACGGTCGCGATCATGAACGCCGTGCGCCATCCCCAGATGTCGCCGACATAGGCGCCGACCGGGGCGGCGGTGACGGTGGCAAGCGAAACGCCGGTCAGGATGATCGACATGGCGCGTGGCATCAGCCGCATCGGCACCAGCCGCAACGCCATTGCCGCCGACATCGCCCAGAAGCCGCCGAGCGCAACGCCGAGCACCACGCGGGCGAGCAGAAGCATGGGCAGCGACGAAGCGAAGGTGGCCAGAAGGTTGGACAGGATCAAGAACGCCGTCAGCATCCACATCACCAGCCTGCGATCCATGCGCCTTGTGACGATGGCCATGGTGGGCGCGGCGATGGCGCCGACGATGGCGGTTGCCGTCACGGCCTGGCCGGCGATACCTTCGCTCACCCCGAGATCGCGTGCCATCGGCGTCAGCAGGCTGGCGGGCAGGAATTCGGCGGTGACGAGGCCGAAAACGCCAAGCGCGAGCGAAACCACGGCACCCCACGCCGGCTCGGTTCGTTCATCGGATTCTGCGGGATTGAGAAGTGCGGCGTCGATGACGCCTGTCGCGGGTTCGGCCATGCTCGGTCTCCGATCTGTTAGCAGCGCCACATAGGAAACGGCCGGCTGGGGCTCCACCCGTTACATGCCTTGCCGTCAGGGCTTGGCTAGGGGCCGGTCTTCCATTTGTTTGCGGCGCAATATCAAGCTGCACTGCAACATAAGGAGTGACCGGTTGGAGTTTCCATGCTAGAAACACCATTATGTTTGACCGTTCGTCCAAAATTCCGGTCACCGGCGACCCGCTGACAGACATATTGCGCGGCCTTCGCCTCGATGGTGTCGAGTATGGCCGCTGCGAAATGAAGGAGCCGTGGGGTATCCAGTTCCCGGCTCGGCCCGGGGCGCGGTTTCATTTCATCGGCCGCAAGGGCTGCTGGCTGAAGCAGCCCTCCGGCGAGTGGGTGCGGCTCAATGCCGGCGATGCAGTGCTTTTGCCGCGCGGTGAGGCCCATGTGCTCGCCAGCGAACCCGGTGCGCAGACCTGGCCGATCCACGGCTACGAGCTCGAGGAAGTCTGCAAGGACGTCTACTGCACGTCGAACGCGGAGATGTGCGACAAGAATTGCCAGCCGGGAACACTGTTGTTCTGCGCCAGCATGTATTTCAACCTCGACGGCTTGCATCCCCTGCTCGGCATGATGCCGGACGTGATGCGAACGCACGAACTGGAAGCCTATGAGCCGGGCATTCCGCATCTCCTCGAATCGATGGCGCGCGAAGTCACGATGGAACGCGTGGGCTCCGGCGGCATTCTGGCGCGGCTGGCCGACGTGCTTGCCGCGACAGTCATCCGCTCATGGGTCGAGCGTGGCTGCGGCGACTCCTCTGGCTGGATCGCGGCGGTCCGGGACCGCGATATCGGCCGCGTGCTGGCCGCCATTCATCTCGAGCCGGACCATGACTGGACAGTCGAGGCGCTGGCCAGGATGATGGGCGCCTCGCGCTCGGGCTTTGCCGAGCGTTTCGCCACCATCGTCGGCGAGACGCCGGCAAAATACGTCACCCAGGTCCGAATGCATCAGGCGAGGCAGTGGCTGGTCCGCGACCGCATGAAAATATCGGTCGTTGCCGCCCGTCTCGGCTATGAATCGGACGCCGCCTTCAGCCGTGCCTTCAAGCGCGTCATCGGCTCGGCGCCCAGCCATTTCCGTGCCGAGGAACAGGCAGAGATCCGTCAGGCCAATTGACCTTTCCTGTCCCGCGCCCCTCGAACGAAGCAACATCTATGAGGCATGCCGCAGGCTGACGCCGCTGCCCTTGTCGAACAGCACCACCTTGTCCGGGTTCCAGGCAAAACGCACCGGCTGCTCGATGGCGACATCGGTCCTGGCCGGAACGGTGGCGCGCAGCATCGCCTCTCCGACGCGCAGCGTCAGGATCTTCTCCACGCCGTGGTTCTCGACGTCGTGGACACGCGCCTCGACCGGCGCACCGCCCTCCAGATAGACGTCCTCGGGACGGATGCCGAAGACGAGCGGGCGACCATCTGTCGCCGCACTCGCCTTGTTTCCCGGAAAAGCCTTGGCTCCCCCCGAAAAGGGCAGTTCGAAATTCAACGGTGCCATCACCGCGCGGCCATTCACCAGCCTGCCGTCGATGAGGTTCATCGGCGGCGAGCCGACGAAGCTCGCCACATAGGTGTCGCGCGGATTGTTGTAGATCTCGTGCGGCGTGCCGGTCTGCACGATCCGGCCATGGTTCAGGACGCCGACCTTGTCGCCCATCGACATCGCTTCGATCTGATCGTGGGTGACGAACAGGAATGTGGCGCCGAGCTGCATCTGCAGGTTTTTCAGCTCGGTGCGCAGCGCCTCGCGCAGCTTGGCGTCGAGCGCCGACAGCGGCTCGTCCATCAGGAACACGCGCGGCTTGCGCACGATGGCGCGGCCGATCGAGACGCGCTGCATCTCGCCGCCGGACAGACGGTCGGTCTTGCGGTCGAGCAGGTGCTCAATCCGCAGCGTGCGCGCCGCACGTTCGACACGATCCTTGATCTCGGCGTCGGGCAGCCGGCGGATCTTCGGCTTCAGCGGAAATTCGAGGTTCTCCCGTACCGTGTAGCGCGGATAAAGCGAATATTGCTGCAGCACCAGCGCCACGTCGCGCTCGGCCGCGCCCCAGCCCGCGACGTCGACGCCGTCGATGAACACCTGCCCCTCGCTGGGTTTTTCCAGGCCGGCGATCAGCCGCAGCGTCGTCGTCTTGCCGGCGCCCGTCTCGCCGAGCAGGACGAAGAACTCGCCATCGGCGATGTCGAGATCGAGCCCGGTGAGCGCCGTGTGGTTGCCGAAACTCTTGGAGATGTTCTTGAGCTGGATATGGGCCATCAGAGCCTCACCTCAAGCGACTTGCCGCTTGCCTTGTCGAAGAAATGCGCCTGCGTCGGATCGATCCGGGCGAACACCTTCTCGCCTGGCCCGGTCACGAAGCCGCTCTTGGTGCGGGCTCGCAGCATCTTTGAACCGACTTTGAGATCGACGATGTCGAAGGAGCCGAGCGGTTCGACGATCTGCGTCTCGACGGCCATGAAGCCGTCGGCCGCGTCACGGCGGATGAGCACGCCTTCCGGCCGGATGCCAAGTGCCAACTGCCCACCGGCATGGCCGTTGAGCTTCGACAGCAACGCGCTGGGAAATTCGAAACCGGTGGTCGCGTCGCCGACGATCACCGATGCGAAAGAGGCTTTCTCGGCCACCGCCGCGTCGGCGACATTCATCACCGGGCTGCCGACGAATTGCGCCACGAACAGATTGGCGGGATGTGAATAGACCTCGTCTGGAGTGCCGACCTGCTGGATGAAACCCTCATGCATGATGACGATGCGATCGGCCAGGCTCATCGCTTCGATCTGGTCATGGGTGACGTAGATCGTGGTCGAACCCTGCTTGACGTGCAGCCGCTTGATCTCGGCCCGCATCTCCTCGCGCAGCTTGGCGTCGAGCGCGCCGATCGGCTCATCCATCAGCATCGCCTTCGGCCGCCGCACCAGGGCCCGGCCGATGGCCACGCGCTGCATGTCGCCTCCGGAGAGCGCCGATGGCTTCTTGCCGAGCAGGTCGGTGATGCGCAGGACCCGGGCGACCTCGCGAACCGACTTGTCCACCTCGCCGCTGCCCATGCGCGTTGCACGTAGCGGAAAGGCGATGTTTTCGAAGACCGTCATATGCGGGTAGAGCGAAAACGATTGGAACACCATGGCGATGTCGCGGTCGGCTGCCCTGAGGTGCTGCACTGCCTTGCCGTCGATCAGGATGTCGCCCTGGTCGATCGTCTCGAGCCCCGCTATGGCGCGCAGCGTCGTTGTCTTGCCGCAGCCCGACTGGCCGAGCAGCACGATGAACTCGTTGTCGGCGATGGCGAGGTTCAAATTGTGGATGACCTGAACGGCGCCGAAGAATTTCTCGATGCCGCGAAGTTCGATCTGCGTCACTACCGGGCTCCCTCATGCGCCGTGGCGCCGGTTTTCTCGCTGCGGGCCGGTGCAATCTTCGACGTGATGTTGAAGCCGATCAGCCCGATCAGGATGATCGTCACACCGTAGGAATGCAGGCCGAGACTCCATGGCTGGCAGAGCGCGACGATGCCCAGCACCATGAGTATCTGCGAGGCCGGCAGCAGGTACTTCTCGTTGACGGCGCGAAAACTCATTTGCGGATCGCTCCGAAGGTCACGCCGCGAAGCAGGTGGTTGCGCAGCAGGAAGGTGAAGATCGCGACAGGCAGCAGGAACAGGAAGGTTCCCGCCGCGATCGTGGTCCAGTCCGGCAAGCCGGAACCGATCTGGCTGGGGATGAAAGGCGGCGCCGTTTGCGCGCGCCGGTTGGTCATGATCAGCGCGAAGGCATACTCGTTCCAAGCGGTGATGAAGCAGAACACGGCGGTGGCGGCGATACCGGTCGCGGCTTCCGGCAGCACGATCTTGAAGAAGGCCTGCATGCGCGTGTAGCCGTCGACGAGCGCCGCCTCCTCATACTCCTTCGGGATCTCGTCCATGAAGCCCTTCATCAGCCAGACCGAGAAGGACAGGTTGAAAGCGACGTAGAGGATGATCAGGCCGATATGCGAGTCGTTGAGGCCAACGACCCGGTACATCAGGAACATCGGGATCGCCACGACCACCGGCGGCAGCATGCGTGTCGACAGGATGAAGAAGAGCAGATCCGCCTCGCCCGCGATCTTGAAGCGCGAGAAGCCGTAGGCGGTGAAGGTTCCCATGCCGACGGCAAGCACCGTGCTGATGACCGCCACGATAAGGCTGTTCATGAACCGGTCGGGGTACTGCGAAAGCTGCACATCCTTGCCGACCTTCAGCACCCGCTCGCCGCCGTCGTAGATGCGCTTTTCCCACCAAGGCGCGGCCTCGTAGACTTGGGGGTCGACGGCCTTCTGCATCTGTACCCGCTTGGTGAACAGACGGATGAATGGCGTGACCTCCGGCTGGAAAAGAACGGTGGGCGGCACCGTGATCGCCAGTTCCTTCGGCTTGAAGGCCGTGGAGGCGATCCAGTAGATCGGCGCGAGGAAGATCAGCGTCGCGATCAGCACCGAGACGACGGCGATGCGGTTGAGCGCGATCTCGCTGGTGGTACGCACGGCGGCCATCGGCTAGCGTTCCTTCACCTTGTTGAGGTACTTCACGTAGAGATTGGTGATGGCCAGCACCATGATCAGCACGATATAGGCCAGCGCGCAGGACTTGCCGGTGTCCCACTGCTGGAAGGCTTGCTTGTAGAGCCGAATTGCGATGAGCTCGGCGGTCGGTTGGGTTGTCATCGTGTAGGCGATGTCGAAGGTCTTGAAGGCTTCCATCGTGCGGAAGATCAGCGCGATCAGCAGGATCGGCGAGACCAGCGGCAAGGTGATGCGGGTGAAGGTGTACCACCAACCTGCGCGGTCGATCGCGGCGGCCTCGTAGAGATGCTGCGGCACGGCCGAGAGGCCAGCAAGCGAGAGCAGCATGACGAAGGGCGACCACATCCAGATGTCGGTGATCGCGACGGCGTAAAGAGCGCTGTCGGGATTGGAAAGCCAGGCGAAGTCGCCCAGGCCGAAGACGTAGTTGATAGGCCCCCAGGATGGGCTGTACAGCAACTGCCAGAACAGGCCGACGACCGCCGCCGACATCATCATCGGCAAAAGCAGCAGTGTGGTGATCAAGCCTTTCATCGGAAAGCTGCGATTAAGCAGCAGGGCCAGGCCGAAGCCCACGATCATCTGGCCGGTCACGGAAACGATGACGTACTTCGCCGTAGTGACGAAGTTCGACCAGATGTGGTCGTCGCTGAGCAACTCGCGGTAGTTCTGCAGGCCGACGAACTGCCACGGCTCGCTCCGATTCGCCGCGAAGTTCGTGAAGGAGTAGCCCAGCGAATAGATCAGCGGGAAGATGTTGAAAACGATTAGGAAAGCCAGCGTCGGGATGATGAACGTATTGCGGATGGTCAGATCCGACCAGCCCCGCGCGGCGGCCCTGGAAGCAGGATCAAGATGGGTGAGGGCTACCGAAGCCAATGATCGTCTCCCTGAAACAGCAATGCCGGAGGGGAACCCTCCTCCGGCATTCCGACTTTGATGCTTACTTGTAGCGGTTGTACTTGGTGAACGTCGCCTTCCAGTCGGCGGCGGTCTTGTCGAGCGCCTCCTGAGCGGTGCCCTTCCCACCGACCACGAACGGATAGATGTTCTGGTTCAACTGATCGAGCACTTCGGCGTACTCAGGCGTCGCCCAGAAGTCCTTGACCATGAACATCGTGTCGTAGAACGCCTTGTTGTAGGGCGTGGCCTTCTGAAAGGCTTCCGACTTCAGCACGGCCTGGCTGCAGGTGTAGCCGCCGAGCTCGGCCCACTTCTTCTGGGTGTCGTCCTTAATGAACCACTCCAGGAACTTCATCGCCTCGTCCTTGTTCTTCGAATACGAGACGACCGAAACTCCCTGACCGCCCAGAGCGGCAAAGCGCTTTCCGTCCGGGCCGCCCGGGTTGGCGAAGAAGCCCGTAACGTCGGCGTAGGGGTTGGTGGCCTTGTTCACCAGTGGCGGGAAGAAGGCGAAGAAGTTCATGCTCATCGCGGCGAGACCGCCGGTGATTGCCTGGTTGTCCTCCACGAAGAAGGTTTTTCCCCAGCCGGGAGGCGTGAACTTGTAGAGGTCCTTGTACATTTCGAGGCCGGCGGCGGCCTGTTTCGAATTGGTGATGCCGTCGACCTTGTAACTTGCATAGTCGCCGAGATCGCCGCCGTAGCTGAAGATGGCGCTTTCAACGCCCATCGCCATCGCGTCATAGGAATTGTCGGTGTAGATGGCGACACCGTACCGCTTCTGGTCCGGACGGTGGAAGAACTCGGCGATGTCGCGCAACTGCGCATAGGTTTTCGGCACATCGAGGTCGTAACCGTACTTCGCCTTGAAGGCTGCCTTCTCCTTTGGGTCCTCGAACCAGTCCTTGCGATAGGACCAGCCGATCGCATCCCCTTCCAGCGGGATCGCCCAGTATTTGCCGGAACCGCCAGGGTATTCGGCGTAATACTTGATGGTCGCGGGCGCCATCACGTCGGTGAGCTTGTGCTGGTTGAAGAAGTCGGTCAGGTCGACATAGTGGCCCTGCGTCGAACCGGCGCCCAGCCATTGCGAGTCACCGACGACCAGATCGTAAGCGTCGCCATGCGCGTTGAACTCGGTGAAAGCCTTGGTTTGGAAATCGGGCCACGGCGTGGTCTGCACCGTGACCTTCACACCGGTCTCGGCCGTATAGTCGTTGACGAGTTCCTGCAGATAGTTCGCAGGATCCCATTCCGCCCAGAAAATGGTGAGTTCCTTGTCCTGCGCGTGGACGGACGTTCCGTAGGCAAGCGTCAGGCCGATACCAGCAAGAACGCTGGTCACTAACTTGCGCATAATGATTTCCTCCCTTGTGCGCATTCTACCCTGTCATGCGAACCGACGACGGAGCCGGCCCTGGTAGTTCCTCCCTTGATCGCACCTTTCCGGTTCCGGGCCTCCTCGCCCTGCCGGAAAATGGATCGAAGCTCTCACTTTTGATCCACTTTTCTTTTCTGATCTGGTATTACCAATTTTGCACCGTCGTCAAGCCCTTTCTTGGGAGCCAGATCGGATCATCGCTGTCGAATTACAGCTTTATCTGCCTGTTTTCTCATGATTTTCCTACTCAATGATACGCAGGGGCCTTGTTTGAAGCCCGGCACTGCAATTAAGATCAATAGTTGGCATGCAAATCTGGTCGAACCAGATATAGTCTATTTCACCACTACCGCCGCGTTGGCGCCATCCCCGCCGTCTATCGATTCCGCCACCGCCGCGCGCACCAGCGCACCCGCCGCCCATTGCGCCACGAACCTCGTCCCGCGGCTGTCCAGCCCCCAGATATCCTTGAGCACGATCAGCACCTCGACGCCGAAGATCAGCGACAGCGCCTGCGCCAGCCGGTTGAAGTCGCGCGGCGGCAACCGGCCCTTGAGCGGGGCGATCGCTTCCTTCAGCAGGTCGACGCGATGGCCGCGCGTGAAGGCCGGTTCGCCGCCAAGTGTCCCTGCCTGGCGCCTCGCCCACTGATCGAGCGACAGTTTCAGCGCCGCCTTGAACGTTGCTTCGAAGGCCTCGATGCGTGGCATGGCGTTGTCGAACAGGTCGGCGACCCGGCGCTCGGCATCGTCGGAGGTCGATTGCCAGGTCAGGATTGGGCCCAACCCCTCGTCGACGACGGCCTGCACGAGTGCCGCCTGGCTCGGGAAATAGCGATAGGCGGTGGCGCGGGATACCTCAGCCGCCTCGGCAACTTCGCTGACCGACGGCGTGACACCCGCCTGCATAAGCCTCGTCGCCGTCTCCAGCATCAGCCGTTTGGTGCGCGCCCGGGGTCCACGCTCGGCCCTCTCGCCTGCGTCATCGTCCGTCGTTGCTTGTTGACGTGAGATACCCATATCATTATGATACGCGCGTCTCAAAAATTTGCAACGACCTCGCTTTGTCACGGCGCCGTAAAACGCCAAGGGTCTTCATCCACTGAACGGTGCCGCCGCCGGGCCAACCAACACAGAGGGTCGCCCATGAAACGCATCTATGTCGTGGGCACCGCTGACACCAAGGGCGAGGAGCTCGCCTTCCTGGCCGACACGATCGCGGCCAGCGGCGTTGCCGTTTCCCGGGTCGATGTCGGAACGCGCGACGCGACCATATCGGTAGACATCACCGCCAAGGAAATTGCCGGCCATCATCCCGCCGGCACCGAAGCCGTGCTCGGCGGCAATGATCGAGGTACCGCGGTGGCAGCCATGGGCGTTGCCTTCGCCCGCTTCATCCAGTCACGAAGCGACATATCAGCCGTGATCGGCATTGGCGGTGGCGGTGGCACCTCGATCATCACCTCGGGCATGCGCGCGCTGCCGCTCGGCCTGCCCAAGATCATGGTCTCGACGCTCGCCTCCGGCGACACAGCCCCTTACGTCGATGTTTCCGACATCATCATGATGCCATCGGTGACAGACATGGCCGGGCTGAACCGGCTGTCCCGCACCGTGCTGTACAATGCGGCCCAGGCGATCGCAGGCATGGCGGCCAGGCCGGCGCCTCCACCCGACGGCAAGCCGTCGATCGGGCTGACCATGTTCGGTGTCACCACGCCCTGCGTGACTGCCATCGCCGAGCAGTTGCGCGCCACTTACGACTGCATGGTCTTCCACGCTACAGGCACCGGCGGCCGCTCGATGGAGAAGCTGGCCGACAGCGGCCTGCTGGAAGGCGTCATCGACATCACCACGACCGAGGTCTGCGATTTGCTGTTCGGCGGCGTATTGCCAGCAACGGAGGACCGCTTCGGCGCCATTGTCCGCACGAAGCTGCCCTATGTCGGCTCGGTCGGCGCGCTCGACATGGTCAATTTCTGGGCGCCGGCGACAATTCCTGAGCGCTATCGCGCGCGGCTGTTCTACGAGCACAATCCTAACGTCACGCTGATGCGAACTACCGTCGAGGAATGCCGCCAGATTGGCGAATGGATCGGCGGCCGCTTGGCGCGTTGCGAAGGTCCGATCCGCTTCCTGATTCCGGAAAAAGGCGTCTCGGCGCTCGACATCGAAGGCGGCGCCTTCTTCGACCCGAAGGCCGATGCGGCGCTTTTCGAGGCCATAGAGCGCACCATCATGCCGAACGGAACGCGCACGGTGACGCGCCTGCCGCTGCACATCAACGACCCCAAATTCGCCAAAGCCGCGGTCGCGGCTTTTCTCGACATCGCCAAGAAGTGAGACCCGATGGCCGCCATCCCGCGCAAGAATATCCTGGAGAAATTCCGCAAGATGATCGCCGAGAGCGTGCCGATCGTCGGCGGCGGCGCCGGCACCGGCCTGTCGGCCAAGGCGGAGGAGGCCGGCGGCATCGACCTGATCATCATCTACAATTCCGGCCGCTACCGCATGGCTGGACGCGGCTCGGCCGCCGGGCTGCTCGCCTATGGCAATGCCAACGAGATCGTCAAGGAAATGGCCTACGAGGTGCTGCCGGTGGTCAAGCGCACGCCGGTGCTGGCCGGCGTCAACGGCACCGATCCGTTCGTCATCATGCCGCTGCTGTTGGCCGAGCTGAAGACAATGGGCTTTTCCGGCGTACAGAATTTTCCGACCATCGGCCTGTTCGACGGCACCATGCGGCAGAGCTTCGAGGAGACCGGCATGGGCTTCGGGCTCGAGGTCGACATGATCGCCGAGGCGCACAAGCTCGATCTGCTCACCACACCCTATGTCTTCAATCCCGACGAGGCGCGCGCCATGACCAAGGCCGGCGCCGATATCGTCGTCGCCCATATGGGCGTCACCACGGGTGGCTCGATCGGCGCCACCTCGGCCAAGTCGCTCGATGACTGCGTCGTTGCGATCGACGCCATCGCCGAGGCCGCACGCGCGGTGCGCAAGGACGTCATCCTGCTTTGCCATGGCGGCCCGATCTCGATGCCGGAGGATGCCCGCTACATCCTCTCCCGTGCCAAGGGCCTGCACGGCTTCTATGGCGCCAGTTCGATGGAGCGGCTGCCGGCGGAAGCCGCGATCGCCCGGCAGACCGCCGATTTCAAGGCGGTGACGCTCGGAAGCGAAAAGACCGCGAAGAAAAAGAAGGGATGAGACTATGACCGACAGGAGCAGGGTGTTTGTCTACCCGAAGGATGTCAGCGCCTTCGGTTTCGACTGGGGAAAACTGTCGCTGACGGTGGCGCCGGAGGTGAACGGCGCGACACGCTTTTCCGGCGGCGTCGTCGACTTGCCCTCGGGCAAGGGCCATACCCGCCACAACCATCCGGGTGCCGAGGAAATCATCTTCGTCATTTCGGGCCATGGCGAACAGATGGTCGAGGACGAGCAAGGCAATCCGGTGGTCGAGAAGGTCGGGCCTGGCTGCACCATTTATGTGCCGGAGAGCCGGTTCCATTCGACGCTCAACACCAGCGACCAGCCGATGCAGCTGTTCGTCGTCTATTCACCGGCCGGGCCGGAGCTTGGGCTGAGGGAGCTACCGGATTTCAGGTTGATTCCGGCGGGCGGGAGGTGATGTTTGCCGCCATCTGAGTGTTTGACGCCCCCTCATCCGGCCGCTTCGCGGCCACCTTCTCCCCGCCGGGGAGAAGAGAAAAACGCCAGCGCCGGCTCCTCTCCCCCTCGGGGAGAGGTCGGATTGGCCCGAATTGCCCTTCGCAATTCGGCTGGCAATCCGGGTGAGGGCGCGCGCCGCCGGCGCTACGCCACCCCGCCCCTGTTCCAGCCCCTGCCCCGATCGCCGAACATCGCATAACCGGCATCCGTCACCGCCACCGTATCCTCCAGCTTGATGAAGCCGCGCGTCGGGTGAAGCATGGTGGTCTCCACAGACAGCACCATGTTTTTCTCCAGCGGCCTGGCCGCGTAAGTGCCTTCATAGGCGACCGGATGGTTGGTCATCAGGAACGGCGCCTCGTGGGTGATCAGCCCCATGCCGTGCGCGAAGAAATCCGTGTAGGGCGCGACCTTCGAAGCCTTCAGAACGCTCTGCGCGTGCGCGATCATGTCGCCGCCAAGCATGCCCGCCTTCACCTTCGAGAACGCAGCCTGCTGCACCATCTCGACCTCTGCCAGCAGATCTTCCAACTCGGCGTCCGGTTCGCCAAGAATGCCCATCCGGCAGAGGTCGCCGATATAGCCGTGATAATTGCCGCCGGAATCGATCGACAACACCTCTCCCTTCTTCCACGCCTGCGGGGAGGCGGCGCGGTTGTGGCTGGAGCCCAGCGTCAGCAGGCAATATTCGAAATGCGCACCGCGATTGGTCTCTTCCCGCCGAAGCTGCTCGATTATGTCGGCCTTGGTCGTGCCTTCGCGCGCCCAGGCGATGGTCGCCAGCATGGAATCGGTGATCAGTTCGGAGGCGGTACGAAGCTTCTCCAGTTCGGCATCGGTCTTGATGGCGCGCATGCGTTCCAGCATGTCGGTCGCATCGATGAGCTTGGCATCCGGCAGCGCCTTGCGGATCAGCATGTATGCGTCGGACGGCAGGAAGGCAGGCTCGATGCCGATGCGCGCACCCGCCTTGCCGATCTTCTGCAAATGCTCGACGGCAAGGTTCGCGGCATCGAGCGTGCCCCAGCAGGCGGCATGCAGTGCCGGTGTCCAGAACGGATGGTTCTGATGCTCGCCGCCTTCCATTTTATTCCCGATATAGGCCGCATGCTCCGGCCCGCCCTTCTCGTAGATGACAATAGGCAGGTAACGGCTGTGGCCAATCGCATCCATGGCGGCGAAGAAGATGAACTTGTAGCCGCCGAGCAGATACTGCGTGTTGTGCTTGGAGGTCGCGAGCAGCACATCGATGCCGGCCTCCTCCATCAGCCAATCGATCCTCGCCTGGTCGAACGGGACAGTGCTGACGGCATTCTTGCCCGGCGCAACGTTCATCTCTCTATCTCCCTGAATTGCCTGTGATCGGGGCGGCACCGCTCCCGATCACACGGCTCGCGGCCAAATCTGCACCATTTTGTCTTCTCTGGTCTATCCAGAATACGCGAATAGACCGGATTGAGGATAGATAAGTCGTCACCCGCCTTCTACACTGTCAATCTGGTACTACCAGATAGGCAAAATGGACCCGTTCTCCCAAACTGGTCCAGCGGACGAAAATTTCAAAGCCAAGCGAGGGTGCGCCAATTCCGTCTCTGGCGAAACCCTCGACAAGGCTCATAATCGCCGCCGCGAGGATACCGATGCGCTTGCCGGTATCCGAGGGGTTTTGTCGCGCCACGCGGGCCGCGCAGAGGAGGGAGTTAAATCATGTCGGACTTCACGGTTTCGAGACGCAAGATGCTTGCCGGCTCGGCGATGCTGCTGGCCTCCACGGCCATGCCGTCGCTCGGCTGGGCACGGACGCCGAAGAAGGGTGGCCGGCTGGTGCTCGCCGCCGATTCCGAGCCACGCAACCTCAACCCGGCGATCGTCGCCTCCAACGGCGTCTTCTTCATCTCCAGCAAGATCGTGGAAACGCTGGCCGAAGCCTCCTTCGACGGCAAGGATGGGCTTGCCCCCCGCCTGGCGGTGAGTTGGGAAGGTGCGGCCGACGGGCTGTCGGCGACCTTCAAGCTGCGCGAAGGCGTCAAATGGCACGACGGCAAGCCGTTCACCTCGGCCGACGTCGCCTTCTCGGCGCTGCAGATCTGGAAACCTCTGCAGAATCTCGGCCGCACCGTGTTCAAGGACCTTGCCGCCGTCGACACCCCGGACGATCTCACCGCCGTGTTCAAGTTCGCCAAGCCGACGCCGTTCCAGCTGATCCGCAATGCGCTACCCGCGCTAAGCAGCGTCGTGCCCAGGCACATCTATGAAGTCGGCAAGATCGAGGACAACCCGGCCAACACCGCGCCCATCGGCACCGGCCCATTCAAGTTCGGCGAGTATAAGGCCGGCCAGTATTACCGGCTGACAAAGAACACGGACTACTGGGGCAAGGACGAGCCCTATCTCGACGAGATCATCTATCAGGTGTTGCCCGACCGCACCTCGGCAGCAAGCGCGCTGGAGGCCGAGGAAATCCAGCTCGCCGCCTTCTCGGCGGTGCCGCTGGCGGACCTCGACCGTATTTCGAAGGTGCCGGGTCTGAAGGTCATCACCAAGGGCTATGAAGGTTTAACTTATCAGCTCGTGGTCGAGATCAACCATCGCCGCAAGGAACTGGCCGACCTCAAGGTGCGCCAGGCAATCGCGCATGCCATCGACAAGGACTTCGTCGTCAAGACGGTGTTCCTTGGGTATGCCGCCACCGCCACCGGGCCGGTGCCGAAGAACGATCCGCAATTCTACACCGCCGACGTGCCGACCTATCCATTCGATGTCGCCAAGGCCAATGCGCTGCTCGACGAAGCGGGCTACAAGAAGGGCGCCGACGGCAACCGCTTCACGCTGAAACTGTTGCCGGCGCCCTATTTCAATGAGACGAAACAGTTCGGCGACTATCTGCGTCAGGCGCTTGCCGCGGTCGGCATCGACGCGCAGCTGGTCAACAACGACTCCGCCGCGCACATCAAGGCCGTCTACACCGACCATGCCTTCGACCTCGCCGTCGGCCCGCCGGTGTTCCGGGGCGACCCGGCGATCTCGACCACCATCCTGGTGCAGAGCGGCATTCCGGATGGCGTGCCGTTCTCCAACCAGGGCGGCTACAAGAACGAGGCGCTCGACGCGCTGATCACCAAAGCGTCGGAGACGCTCGACACAGCAGCCCGCACCGATCTCTACAAACAGTTCCAGAAGGAGGTCGCAGCCGACCTGCCGCTGATCAACGTCGCCGAATGGAGCTTCATCAGCGTAGCGAGTGACAAGGTCGGCAACATCGCCAACAATCCACGCTGGGCGGTTTCGAACTGGGCGGACACATATTTGGAATCGTGACAGATTTGCGCGGATGAACGTTCGCAGCGAGATCATCGTAGACACCGAGCCCTACGATACCCCCCTCCGTCCGGCAGGACAGAGGGGGGTGCCTTGGCACAGTCCTGACCAGCGCATCGCCAACCCACCGCGGGCAGCATGACTCGCGCCCTCATCCTCCTGCGCCGTCGCCTCGTCGGCAGCGTCTTCGTGCTGTTGATCGTCGTCATCGGCACCTTCCTGCTGCTCGAAGCCGCACCCGGCGATGCGGTCGACGCGTACATCGTCTCCACCGGCGGCGATGCCGGCATGATCGAACTGCTGCGCCATCGCTGGGGTCTCGACCAATCCGAGCTGACGCGGCTCGCCAACTATCTCTGGGCGCAGCTGCATCTCGACCTCGGCGAGTCGGTCACGTTCTCAAGACCGATCCGCGACGTGATCCTCGAGCGGCTGCCCAACACGCTGCTGCTGATGGTCAGCGCCACCGCGCTTTCCTTCGGACTGGGTTCCGCCCTCGGCATCTATGCCGGCGCGCGGCCAGGCAGCTTTCGTGATCGCTTCCTGTCGATCAGCTCGCTGGCGCTCTATGCCGTGCCGGGTTTCTGGCTCGGCCTGGTGCTGATCGTGATCTTTGCCGTCGACCTGCGCTGGCTGCCGATCGGCGGCATCGAGACCCTGGCCTCGGACAGGACCGGCCTCGACCGCGCCGCCGACATCGCCATTCATTTGGTGCTGCCGGTCTCGGCACTCGGCTTCATCTACCTCGCGCTTTATCTGCGCATGATGCGCGCCGGCATGGCGGAAGCCTGGCGGCAGGATTTCGTGTTGGCCGCCCGTGCCAGGGGGCTTTCGCGCCGCCGCATCGTGCTTGCCCATGTCGCCCGCAACGCGCTGCTGCCGCTGGTCACCATGCTCGGCCTGCAATCGGCGCAGATGCTTGGCGGCAGCGTCGTCATCGAAAGCGTCTTTTCCGTGCCCGGCCTCGGCCGGCTGGCGCAGGAAGCCGTCGCCGCGCGCGACACGCCACTGCTGCTCGGCATCATCCTCACCAGCGCTGTCCTGGTCGTCGTCATCAACCTTCTCGTCGACATCGCCTACGCCTTCCTCGATCCGCGCGTCGGCGCCGGACAGGCCGGCGCATGAACCCGCTCCGCCGTTCCCTGCGCACGCCCGAGGCCGTCGCCGGCGCCATTCTTCTGGGCGCACTGGCCGCAATGGCGCTGTCGGCCTCGCTGCTGTTTCCCGGCGACCCGCAAGCCATCGCCGGCCCGGCGCTGCTGCCGCCTTTCCAGAGCTGGTCGCTGCCGCTCGGCACCGACCGTCTCGGCCGTGACGTGCTGGCCGAGCTCTTCCATGGCGCCCGCACATCGCTTGCCGTCGGGCTGGCGGCCGCGGCGGCGGCACTCGCCATCGGCGCCGTCGTCGGCACGCTGGCCGGCTTTGCCGGCGGCCTCCTCGACGAGGTGCTGATGCGCGTCACCGATGCCTTCCAGACCGTGCCCAGCTTTCTGCTGGCGCTGGCCTTCGTCAGCGTCGTCGGGCCTTCGCTCGGCATCGTCGTGATTGCCATCGCGCTCGGCACCTGGACCGGACCGGCGCGTGTCGCGCGGGCGGAAGTCCTTTCCATTCGCGAACGCGACTATGTCGCCAACGCGCGCGCCATTGGCATGCATCCGCTCGAAATCGCGTTTCGCGAGGTGCTGCCCAACGCCTTGCCACCGGTGCTGGCGATGTCGTCGGTGATCGTCGCCGCCGCGATCCTGACCGAAGCGGCCTTGTCCTTCCTTGGCCTCGGCGACCCCAACAGGGTCACTTGGGGCGGCATGATCGCGGAAGGCCGTACGGTGCTGCGCACCGCGCCCTTCCTGTCGATCGTTCCGGGTATCGCCTTGGTGCTGACCGTGCTTGGCGTCTATCTCGCCGGTGAAGGCATCGTCGAGACGACAGCGGTCAGGAGAGGCCTGTCGTGACCACGCTGGCTTCTATCCGCGATCTGACGGTGACCTATCGACGCGACGGGAGAGAAGTGCCCGCGCTGAGGAACATCAACCTCGATGTCGTGGCAGGCGAACGCCTTGCCATCATCGGCGAAAGCGGATCGGGCAAGAGCACGCTGGCACTGGCTGTTGCGGGATTGCTGCCGGCGAGCGTCAGGGCTCAAGGGCACATCGATTGGTTCTTGCCGTCAAACTTCGGTGCCAAGGCACCCCCCTCTGTCCTGCCGGACATCTCCCCCGCAAGGGGGGAGATCGGCAGCTTCTCCGACGGCTCACCTTTCGC
>NZ_VFVX01000019.1:0-112783 GCF_006442395.1 Mesorhizobium sp. B2-3-5
CACAATCCTCAACGCCATGATCAGGGACCAAAAACCATGGCAACCCGCTTGAAATCCAAGACAGTCGCTCTCCCCGTATAGCAGGGCTATCGCATATGAGTGATCGCCTTGATGAGATAGTCGTCGTTCCAGGCGCATTTCTTGATGCGATGGCTGATGGGAACTTTGGCAGCATCGGCGGCCTGAAGGATGTTTCTAGCGAGGCGATTGAGAAGGGCTGTGTTGGCGGGAGCATTATCCTTGCGGGCACGGCTGAGATCCTCATCGAGATGGACATCGAGCATCCAATGCAGGCTGTTCTCGATCTGCCAATGAGCTCTGGTGAGGTCGAGCGCCCGCTGAGGCGACATGAGCGTGGAGGCCATGAACAGGCGCATCAACGGCTTGGCCTGATCGCGTCGGCTGGTGATGCGGATGAAGGCCAGGTGGCCGGGCATCAACGGCTCGGCCGCCGGCACGATCTCGGCTTGCCGCCATTCGTTGCGGCCGTGGCTGGTCTCGGTCCGCTCGGCAATGGAAGGGGTCGCGTCGGCCAGTTGCAGGTTGGCACGGCGCAGCCAATGACGCCGGTTGCCCTTCAGCGCAAGCAGGTAATCGCCACCTCTTTGGGTAATGGCCGCAGCCATGCGGGTATGGCAGTGGAGCGCGTCGGCGGTGACCAATCTACCCGTAAGATCAATGAGTTCGACGACTTTGAGCGCGGCCTCGACTTCGTTCTCACCATCACTCGGCGAGACTGCCGCCAGGCACAGCCGGGTCTCGACCGCGAAGGCCGACACCGTCAACGGCGGACTGGCTGCCAAGCCCTTCTCGTAGGCCCGCCGCAAAGCCTTGCCGTCAAGCGATACCACCTCGGGCGTCTCTCGGCTGGCTCGGGCGAAAGCTGCGGCAAAGGCGGCAAAGGCGCGACCGAAGGCCTCCGGGTCGAGCAGGCGCAGCAGCCGCGAGAAAGTGTCGTGGCTGGGAGCTGCGTCATAGTCGATCAGCCGCGACAGCGCTGGCTTGCGCTCCTGTGCGAACAAGGCAAATTCCGTCGCATTGCTGGCACCGCACAGGCTTGCCGCGATCATCATCACGATCAGGTCGCCAAGCCGGTGCGTGGCGTTGGGCGCGCGGGGATCAGGCACCGCGCCAAAGTAGCTCTCAAGGCAGGAAATGGCAGTCGCTCCTTCGCTCAACTGCCTCTCCAAAGAATCCTTTCTCAGCCTAAACTCAACCCCAAAAGTGCCATATGCGATTCCCCTGCCCCGTATAGGGACGGGGAGAGGGGCGCTGTCCCTATGATTTCGCCAACCGCTGGCGTTGCGGCCAGCTACTTTCTCCCCGTTCTACGGGGAGAAATGCCCGGCAGGGCAATGAGGGGCGGCGCCGACATCGAAGATTGGCATTCCGCACCATTGAAATGCCGATCCGCGGAAGCCTTTAGACGACAAAGAAATCCTCGATACGCTGCCTGGCCCCAAGCAGCGCGGGCAGGATTTCCCGTTCCATCTCGGCAACCGAGAACCGCGCCGACTGCGTCGACACATTGATGGCCGCGACCGTGTTTCCCGAGCGGTCGCGGATCGGCACGGCGATGGAGCGCAGGCCGAGTTCCAGCTCCTCGTCGACGATGGCGAAGCCGTTCTTCCTCGCTTTGGCGATGGCCTTCGCCAGCAGGGGCCTGTCGGTGATCGTCTTGGCCGTTCTTCTCTCGATCGACGCGCGGCTGAGAAAGGTGTCCAATTCTTCAGGCGTCAGCCCGGCGAGCAGCATGCGGCCCATCGAGGTGCAATAGGCCGGCAGCCTGGTGCCGACATCCAGCGAGACGCTGAGGATGCGGCGGCCAGGAATACGGGCGACGTAGACGACATCCTCGCCCGAGAGGATCGCCGCCGAACAGGCCTCGTTCAACTGCGCCGCCACCGCGCGCATGATGGGGGCCGCGAAGCTCCATAGCGAGGCGCCGCCGAGCCATGTGCGGGCAACGGTCAGCAGACGTGGCGACAGCGAAAACACGCGGCCGGCCTGTGTGGCATAACCGGTCGCGACCAAGGTCAGCAGGAATCGCCTGGCGCCAGCCCGGGTCAGGCCGGCTTCCTCCGCCATTTCGGTCAGCGTCATGCCCGAAGGGTGGCGGGCGAGGATCTCCATGACGACGAGTCCGCGCTCAAGCGAGCCGACGTGATCACGGGAAACAGCCCCTTCGTTCATCTGACCTCCATACCAAAGGCTACCGTCGCCCGGATTGACTCCCGGCTCCGGTCAGCATAAGTATCGCATACAATACATCTGTTCGCAATGCGAACTTTCTGGAATGGAGCGCTGGCGATGGTCAAGTTCCTGCCGCTCAAACAGGCGGTGGCCGCGAACCTCAATAATGGCGACAGCGTCGCGTTCGAAGGCTTCACCCATCTGATCCCAACGGCGGCGGCGCATGAGGCCATCCGCCAGGGGTTTCGCGATCTGACCCTGATCCGGATGACGCCGGACCTGATCTACGACCAGATGATCGGCATGGGCATGGCGAAGAAAATCATCTTTTCCTATGTCGGCAACCCCGGCGTCGGCCTGCTGCGGCGTGCTCGCGATTCGATCGAGAACGGCTTCCCCAGGTCGATCGAGATCGAGGAACACAGCCATGCCGGCATGGCCAACGCCTATGAGGCAGGGGCGGCCGGCCTGCCCTGCGCGGTGTTTCGCGGCTATCGCGGCGCCGGGCTGGCCGATGTCAATCCGAACATCAAATCGGTCACCTGTCCGTTCACTGGCGAGGTGCTGGCGGCTGTTCCCTCGATCCGGCCCGATGTCACCTTCATCCATGCACAGAAGGCCGACCGCAAAGGCAATGTGCTGGTCGAGGGCATCATCGGTATTCAGAAGGAAGCGGTGCTGGCGGCCAGGCGCGCGGTGGTGACGGTGGAGGAAGTGGTCGACAATTTCGACGATCTGCACCCCAATTTGACGGTGCTGCCGCGCTGGACGATCACGGCGATCTCGGTCGTGCCCGGTGGCTCTCACCCCTCCTACGCACATGGCTATTATGCGCGCGACAATGCCGCCTATCTCGAATGGGACGAGATCGCCGCTGACCGTAGCAAGTTCCAGGCGTGGATGCAGGCGAATGTCATCGGCAAGAGCGCCGGTGATTTCGCGGCCCGCGTCGAACATCTGAGGAAAGCGGCATGAGCGGGAATGCATTGGGTTTCACCCCCAACGAGATGATGACCATCGCCGCCAGCCGCGCGTTGAAGAACGACGATGTCTGTTTCGTCGGCATCGGTGCGCCCTCCGCCGCTTGCAACGTGGCGAGGCTGACGCATGCACCCGACATCACGCTGATCTATGAGAGCGGCACGATCGGCACCGCGCCGCAAGTGCTGCCGCTGTCGATCGGCGATGGCGAACTGTCCGAAACCGCGGTCACCACCGTCGCGGTGCCGGAAATGTTCCGCTACTGGCTGCAGGGTGGCCGCATCTCGATCGGTTTCCTCGGGGCTGCCCAACTCGATAAGTTCGGCAACATCAACACCACTGTTATCGGCGACTATTTCCACCCCAAGACCCGGCTTCCCGGCGGCGGCGGTGCACCCGAGATCGCGACCTCGTCGAAGGAGATCTACATCACCATGGCGCAGAGCAAGCGCGGCATGGTCGAAAAGATCGACTTCTTCACCTCCTTCGGCCATGGCGAGGGCGGCGACCATCGCAAGCGGCTCGGCATCGACACAGCTGGGCCGACCTTGCTGATCACCGACCTTGCCATCTGGAAGCCGGACCCGGTGACCAAGGAGTTCACCGTTGTGTCGCTGCATCCTGGCGTCACCCGCCAGCAGGTGCAGGACACCTGTGGCTGGGTGGTTAAGTTCGCCGAGGCGCTTGACGAGACGCCGGCGCCAAGCGAACTCGAACTCAATACATTGCGCGACCTGCAGGCCCGCACCAAGGCGGCGCATGAGGGGACCGGAAAAGCAAAGGCTGCATGACATGGCCGAGGCCTATATCTGTGACTACATCCGCACACCGATCGGCCGCTTCGGCGGTTCCTTGTCCTCGGTGCGTGCCGACGATCTCGGCGCTATCCCGCTGAAGGCGTTGGCCGAGCGCAATACCGGCATCGATTGGCAAGCGGTCGACGATCTCGTCTATGGCTGCGCCAACCAGGCGGGCGAGGACAACCGCAACGTGGCACGCATGGCGCTGCTGCTGGCCGGTCTGCCGAAGGAAATCCCGGGCTCGACCGTCAATCGCCTGTGCGGCTCCGGCATGGATGCGCTGACCATCGCGGCGCGCGCCATCAAGGCCGGCGAGGCGGAGTTGATGATCGCCGGCGGCGTCGAATCCATGAGCCGCGCGCCCTTCGTCATGCCCAAGGCGGACACGGCGTTTTCGCGCAATGCCGAGATCCACGACACCACCATCGGCTGGCGCTTCATCAATCCGCTGATGAAGAAGCAGTATGGCGTCGATTCGATGCCCGAGACGGGCGAGAACGTCGCCGAGGATTTTGCCGTCTCGCGCGCGGATCAGGATGCCTTCGCCGTGCGCAGCCAGGACAAGGCCGTCGCCGCGCAGGCCAATGGCCGGCTGGCCAGGGAAATCACGCCGGTGACAATCCCGCAGCGCAAGGGCGATGCGATTGTCGTCTCGAAAGACGAGCATCCCCGCGCCGGAACGACGATCGAGGCGCTGGCCAAATTGCCCACACCATTCCGGCAAGGCGGCACGGTGACGGCCGGCAACGCGTCGGGTGTCAATGACGGGGCGGCGGCATTGGTCGTTGCCTCGGAAGCGGCGGCGAAGAAATACGGCCTGGCGCCGATCGCCCGCATCCTCGGCGGCGCCGCCGCCGGCGTCGCGCCGCGCATCATGGGCATCGGCCCGGCACCGGCGACGCAGAAACTATGCGCGCGGCTTGGCCTGACGCCACAACAGTTCGATGTCATCGAGCTTAACGAAGCCTTTGCCTCGCAAGGCATCGCCGTGCTGCGCCAACTCGGCATCGCCGAGGATGCCGGGCACGTCAACCCGAATGGCGGCGCCATCGCGCTCGGCCATCCGCTTGGGATGTCGGGCGCCCGCATATCCGGCACCGCGGCGCTGGAGCTTCGCGAGCGTGGCGGCCGCTATGCACTCGCCACCATGTGCATCGGCGTCGGCCAGGGCATCGCCATCGCGCTCGAACGGGTCTGATCGACCATATTCCCGGCCGGGCCAGCAGAGCGCTTGGGTCGGGTCCATCAAATTTGACCATGTGGACAAAAGTACGGACCCGTTCCATAGTTCCCCGTCTGATTTTTAGAACAGCCGGCTCGACACGGCTGTCGAACAGAGGGGACTGCAATGGAAAACCGGAAGAATAAATCTCGATCGGCACGCGACGGGCTGTCGCGGCGCAACGTGCTGGAACTGGGCGCGCTTGGTCTGGCAGCGGCGATGCTGCCGGGTGCCGCCTTCGCCAAGGACAAGAAGCTGAAGGTGGCGGCGATCTTCGCCACGCCGATCGAGGAACCATGGGACAACCAGATCCATGTCGCCCTGCAGAAGGCCGAGAAGGAACTGGGCATCGAATACAAATGGTCGGAGAAGGTGCAGACCGCCGATTTCAGCCGCGTCATGCGCGAATATGCGCAAGGCGGATACGAACTGGTGCTGGGCGATGCCTTCGCCGCCGAGCGCGAATCGCGCCGCACGGCCAAGCAGTTTCCCAAAACCGCGTTCCTGTTCGGCTCCGGCGCAGGCCCTGCCGAGCCCAATTTCGGTGTGTTCGACAACTGGATCCATGAGCCGGCCTATCTCTCCGGCATGATCGCCGGAAAGATGTCGAAGTCGGGCACGGTCGGCGCCGTGGCGGCGATGGGCATTCCGGAAGTGAACCGGCTGGTCAATGCCTTTTTCGCCGGCGCCAAGGAGGTCAATCCGAACGTCAAGAAGAAGGTCGCCTTCATCGGCTCCTTCTTCGATCCGCCCAAGGCCAAGGAGGCGGCTGTCGCACAGATCGATGCCGGCGCCGATGTCATCTATGCCGAACGATTCGGCGTCATCGAAGCGGCGGTGGAGAAGAAGGTGTTCGCCATCTCCAACATGTCCGACCAGTCGAGCCTCGGTCCCGATACGGTCATCACCGGCCCGGTCTGGGACATGTATCCGACGGTCGAGCAGGCGATCAAGCTGGTCAAGGCCGGGGTCTACACGGCGCAGGATTATGGCGATTTCTCGCGCATGGCCAAGGGCGGCTCCTATCTGGCGCCCTTCCACAAATTCGACAAGACACTGCCAGCCGACGTCAAGGATCTGGTCGAGAAGAAGAAGGCCGAGATCCTGGAAGGCAATTTCCGCGTCGATGTGGACGAGAACACACCGGTTTCGGATTGATATTTCACCCTCCCCCTTGTGGGGAGGGTCGATCCGCGAAGCGGATCGGGGTGGGGGTCTCGTAGGGCGCACCCCCACCCCGTCTCGCGATCTTCGCTACGCTGCGATCGCAAGCCGACCCTCCCCACAAGGGGGAGGGTGAAGAGCCACGCCAAGCCATTTCAACGGATGAAAACCTTGCCTGCCCCACTCATCGAAATGCGCGGCATCACCAAGAGCTTCGGCGCGGTGAAGGCGAACGAGGCTGTCGATCTCAGCGTCGCACCGGGCGAAATCCTTGGGCTGCTGGGCGAGAACGGCGCCGGCAAGACGACGCTGATGAATGTACTGTTCGGCGCCTACGCGCCGGACGCCGGGGAAATCCTGATCCAGGGCCGGCCGGTGCGGATCACCAGTTCGGCGGACGCGCTGGCCGCGGGTATCGGCATGGTGCACCAGCATTTTCACCTCGCGCCACGGCTGACGGTGCTGGAGAACCTGCTCATAGGCATTCCCGGCAAGTCGGGACGGATCGACAGCGCCGGCGGGCTGACGCGGCTGGCCGAGATCGGCCGGCAGCATGGGCTGACGCTCGATCCCGACGTGCCGGTCTCGGCGCTGTCGGTCGGCGAGCAGCAGCGGCTGGAAATCGTCAAGGCGCTGTTTCGCGGCGCCAAGCTCCTGATCCTCGACGAGCCGACCGCCGTGCTGGCGCCGAGCGAGGTCGACGGGTTGTTTTCGGCGCTGCGCTCGATGGCGGCGCAGGGCCTCGGCATCATCTTCATTTCGCACAAGCTCAACGAGGTGCGGGCGCTCACCCATCGCTGCACGGTGCTGCGGCATGGCCGCGTCGCCGGCCGTGTCGACGATCCGGCCAACACGACGTCCGCGGCAATGGCGCAGTTGATGTGCGGCCATGAGATCGTGCCGCCGGCAAGGGGATCATCGACGCCGGGCGAACCGGTGCTCACCCTCGACGGCATCTCCACCTCGAAGCATTCGGGCACGGCGCTGCGCGGCGTATCGCTTGCCGTCGGCGCCGGTGAAATCCTCGGCATCGCCGGGGTTTCGGGCAATGGCCAGCGGGCGCTGGCGGAAGTGATCTCCGGTATGATTTCGCCCGAGGCCGGCCGGATGATCATAGCCGGCAAACGAGTGACGCGCTTCACCCCGCGCGAGGTGCAGGCGCTCGGTCTCGGCCGCATACCGGAAGACCGCATGACAACCGGCCTGGTCACCAACCTGCCGCTGGCCGATTCCATGGTGCTGCCGCGCATCGGCACATCAGCGTTCAGCAGCAAGGGCCTGCTCAAGCCCGACGCGATCCGTGCCTTCGCCGAGGCGCAGATCAAGGCCTATGACATACGCTGCCCCGGGCCGATGACGCGCGCCGGGGCGCTGTCCGGCGGCAACCTGCAGAAGGCACTGCTGGCGCGTGAACTCGCCTTCGATCCGAAAGTGCTTGTTGTCTCGCAGCCGACGCGCGGCCTCGACATCGGCGCTGCCCGCTTCATCCATGAAAAATTCCTCGACATGCGGGCCAAGGGCTGCGGCATCGTCATCATCGGCGAGGATCTGGAGGAACTGGTGGTGCTCTGCGATCGCATCGCGGTGATGTATGAGGGCCGCATCGTCGGCACGCTTGACAGCGGCGCTGCCACCGTCGCCCGGCTCGGTCTCTTGATGACCGGCGCGGAGGGGAGGGCGTAGCATATGGGTTTGCCTCGTTTTTTCGTATCGTCAACCAGCCTCGCTTTGCTCGATGTCAAGTTTGAGCGCGCCTCGTTCCAAAGCAACGGCTTCATGCTGATTTTGGACGTTGGCGCCGCCCCTCACCTGCCTGCCGGTATCCTCTCCCCGTATAGGGACGGGGAGAGGGGAACCTTCATCGCCGCTTTCGCCAATGACCAACGTTGCAGGACAGGTGCCAGGGATGCGGCCAGCCTCCTTCTTCCCGTCCCTATACGGGGAGAAGGTGCCGGCAGGCGGATGAGGGGCGGCGCCAGTGCCTGGCGGGCGGAGGGCCATATTTGATGTTTCGCCTGGAAGTCCGCAACTCGACGCCCGCCTGGTTCAACCTTGCGCTGCCGTTGCTGGCGATCGCCGCCACGCTCATCCTGTGCAGCGGCCTCATCGCGCTGGCCGGTGCCGGCGTGCTCGAATCCTATGGCGTGATGTTCACGGCCTCGCTCGGCGACAGCTACGCGATCACCGAAACGCTGGTGCGCGCCGCGCCGATGATCTTCACCGGCCTGGCGGTCGCGGTCGCCTTCCGGGCCAAATTCTGGAACATCGGGGCCGAGGGGCAGTTGCTCGCCGGCGCGGTGGCCAGCTGCTTTGTCGGCGCGATCCCGATGCCGGGTCCGCTCGCCATGCTGTCGATGGCGATCGCCGGCGCCGCGGCCGGCGCCGCCGTCGCGCTCATCCCGGCGACGCTGCGGGTAAGATTCAAGGTCGACGATGTCGTCAGTTCGCTGCTGCTCAACTCCGTCATCTATTACGCGCTGATGGCGCTGATCGAGGGGCCGTGGAAGGACAGCTTCAGCGGCTATCCGATCTCGCCGCCGATCGAGGATTCGGCGAATTTCCCGGTGCTGATCGAAGGCACGCGGCTGCATCTCGGCGTTGTCGTGGCGCTGGTCGCGGCGCCGTTGATCTGGTTTCTGATCGTGCGCACCACGCTTGGATTCAAAATCCGGGTCACCGGCGAAAACCCTGAAGCAGCCAGATATGGCGGCATCAATGTGCAGCGCGTGCTGCTGTCGACGGCGCTGCTCTCCGGCGCATTGGCGGGGCTCGCGGGCGTCGGCGAGGTCGGCGGCGTGCATTTCCAGGTGATGAGCGACATCTCGCCGGGTTACGGCTATTCCGGCATCGTGGTCGCCATGCTGGCGCGGCTCAACCCGCTCGGCGTGGTGCCGGCGGCGATTTTTCTGGCCGCCGTGATGACCGGCGCCGAGGCGATGTCGCGGGCGACCGGTGTTCCGGCCTTCCTCAGCGATGTCATCCAGGGCACCGCATTGCTCGCCATGCTGGTGGCGCTGCTGTTCACCGCCTATCGCATCCGCCGTGTCGGAGCAGCCAGATGAGCGTGGTGCTGGAACAGATCTTTCAGGTCGGCTTTTTGGCAGCCATCATCCGCATCGCCACGCCGCTGGCCTTTGCCACCCTCGGCGAAATGTTCTCCGAACGGGCCGGCGTGCTCAATCTCGGCATCGAAGGCATCATGCTGCTCTGCGCGATGACCGGCTTCACCGCCACCAGCCTCAGCGGCAGCCTGTGGCTGGGGGTCCTGGTGGCAGTGCTGACCGGCATGCTGATGAGCGCGCTGCATGCGCTGTTCACCGTGGCGCTCGGCCTCAGCCAGCATGTCTGCGGCATCGGCGTGACCTTGTTCAGTTCGGGGCTCGCCTATTTCCTCTACCGGCTGATCTTCGGGCAGCAATCGGTGCCGCCGAGCATAAAGGGTTTTCAGACGCTGCCGATCCCGGTGCTGTCCGATATTCCGGTCCTCGGGCCGGCCGTGTTCAACCAGTTCGCGCTGGTCTACATGGCGATCCTGGCCATCCCACTGGCGGCCTTCGTGCTTTACCGCACGCCCTGGGGGCTGTCGGTGCGCATGGTCGGCGAAAATCCGCGCGCCGCCGATTCCGCCGGTGTCAGCGTGATCGCCACGCGCTTCCAGGCTGTCATCCTCGGCGGCGCCTTGATGGGCCTAGCCGGCGCCTTTCTGTCCATGGCGCAGTTCAACGCCTTCACTTTCGGCGTCGTGTCCGGGCGTGGCTGGGTGGCGATCGCGCTGGTCGTGTTCGGCCGCTGGGACCCATGGCGCTCGGCGGGCGCGGCGCTGCTGTTCGCCTTCGTCGATGCCCTGCAACTGCGCATGCAGGCAAGCGGGCTGGGGCATATCCCCTACGAAGCGTTCCTGATGCTGCCCTTCATCTTCACCATCGTCGCGATGGCGTTCATGTCGCGCAACGCGGTAGCGCCATCGGCACTGCTCAAGCCGTTTCGGCGGGAAGAGCGGTAGCGCGGGTCCAGCGCTTCGTTCACGCCACAGCGAGCAGAAGCTTTCGGCGCCGCGCTGCCCCTCATTGCCCTGCCGGGCATTTCTCCCCGTATAAGTGACGGGGAGAAAGGTCGCGTCGTCGATGTCTTCGCCAATCGCCAGCGTTGCACGTTGGGTGCCACCGTTACGGCCGGCAGGCAGATGAGGGGCAGCGCCGACATCGGCAGAAGTTCACATCGCCGTAAAGCCGTTATCGACAAACAGATGCGCGCCGTTGACGAAGCTGGACTCGTCGCTGGCGAGGTAAAGTGCTGCCTTCGCCACCTCTTCCGGCTCGCCGATGCGCCCCTGTTGCGCCGCAAGGGCTGCGTCCGAGACATCGACACCGAGCTTTCCCAGATCGGCGACCTCGCGCAGGCCGTGCGGCGTGCGTATGAAGCCCGGGCAGACCGCGTTGCAGCGGATATTACGGTCGCGGAACTCGACGGCGATGGCGCGCGCGAACATGTGGCAGGCGCCCTTTGTGGTGTCGTAGAGCACTTCGTTCGGCGTCGCCGCCACCGCCGAGATCGACGAGGTGCAGACGATCGAGCCGCCGCCCGCCGCGATCATGCCGGGCAGCACGGCGCGCGTCATCAGGAACATCGATCGGACATTGACGGCATGCAGCCAGTCCCATTCCTGCAGCGTCGTCTCCAGGAACGGCTTGATGACGATGGTGCCGGCATGGTTGAACAGCACGGTGACCGGGCCGAGTTTCTCGACTGCCCCTTTTACCGCCGCCTCGACCTGTGCTTCGTCGGAAACGTCGGCGACAAAGTGCTCGGCGATCTGGCCGCGCGCCCGGATCGCCGCCGCCGTCGTCGCCGCCGCTTCGCCGTTGCGGTCGATGATCGCCACCTTGGCGCCCTCGGCGGCGAACAGCTCCGAAGCCGCTCCGCCCATTCCCGTCGCGCCGCCCGAAACGATGGCGACCTTGCCGGCCAGTCTCGCGCCCACTCTTCAACCCCCATGTCGCGTTGGATAATGTCTTGTTGTGCGATGCTATCCCTGATGCGCGGAGCGGCCAATGCACGAATTGGGTCTGCAAGGACAGAGGATAGGTCCATTGAGGCTGGCGTTGCGGCGCCGATAATCCCACCGGAGGCCTTCCAGGCCTACCAATAAGCAAACCATCGCCAATTTTCGGCCGAGTGTGAGAAAATTATTCTGCAGCGTGCCCGAAAATAGCACTCGACAAAGTCTACAAGTTTTATAGATTAATTGATGAGACGGAGGTCGATATGTCCTATATCCAGAACGCTCAGACTGACAGCAGCGGCCAGAGGTTGGCCAATGCCCAGACCTTCCGCCCGGCCTATGCCGGTGCCTTCGCCTATGTCGTCTTTGCCCTTGCGTTCGTGTTCACCGGGGCCGTTGTCCTGGGCTTCATTCCCTGAGCGCTTTAATCGCCAGGGTTTAGCGGCCCGGCGCTTCCATGCATTCGCAGTCGATGAACCGGATTCCGGTCTGCCTTCGCGCGACCGGTGATCACCGCATCCAGTGAGTCCAGAAATGGAGGAAATGGCAATGCCGATCGCGTTCACGCATGTTCCAGGCAAGACGGCCGAGGCCGCGGTTCCTTTCTTCTACGACTTTGCCGAGACCGCGACCAAGCTCGGGCTGATCGAGGATGGTGGTTTCCAGAAGATCGTCGTCGACGATCCGGCCGGGCTGCTGACCAACATGGATCTCGCGGCCCAGGTGCTCAATCGCACGGCGTCGCTGGAAGTGGTGCTGACCCATTGGGCCGGCGTGATCGAACCGACGGCGGCGGCCCGCCAATTGGCATCGATCGACAGGGAGAGCGGCGGACGGCTGGCGCTCAGGATGATCAGCGAGCCGTTGAACGACGACGATGCCGAGGCGCGGCCGGTTGGGCATGGCGTCATCTGGCAGCGGATCGACGAATATCTGGTGCTGTTGAAGCGGCTGTGGTCGAATGACCTGCCCTTCGACCATGAAGGCGCTTTTTACAGCATCGAGGGCGGCTACGTGCCGCGCAAGGGTCCTCATGGCCTCGACCTCGTGATCCGCATGGGCGGGCAATCGGGAACGGCGCTGAAAGTGGCCGGCCGGCATGCCGATGTCTTCGAACTGTCGCCGGGCTCGATCGACGAGGTCCGGCACCTGATGGAACGGGTGCGCGGGGCCGCCGCCGAACATGGCCGGGCCGGCAGGCTGCGTTTCGCGCTTCCGGTCAGGATTCACTGGGGTAGCTCGCTCGCGGGTCATAGAGCGGCCGACCTTTCCGGGCCGCCGGCCCAGGCCGCCCTGTCGCTGCTTGCCTATGCCGGGCTCGGCATCGATGAATTCATGATCGTCGGCGTCGACACGCCGCGTGAGATCGCGACAATCGGCCGGGAGACGATCGCCCTGCTCCGCAACTCGCTGGCACGCCGCGAAGCCAGCGAATTCCAGCCTGGCGCTTACGCGCCGCGCACGGGGCTGGAGACGCGGGCGGCGAGCTGAAGCCTTTTTAATCCCCAAGTGTCCCGCGCCTGTCGCCGAGCCGCGACAGGCCGTCGATGACGGCTCTTGAATCAGCCAGAACGCCGAAGACGCCGTCCTCCACCGTCACCATGTGAAGCGCCGCCTCGTGGGCTCTCTGGTCGCCGCTCGCACAGGCGTCCGAGATCGTCAGGCACTGAAAATTGCGGTCGCAGGCTTCGCGCAGCGTTGTGTGGACGCAGACATCGGTCGTGCAGCCGGAAAACATCAGATGCGTGATGCCTCGGGCACGCAGCACAAGCTCGAAATCCGTATAGGTGAAGGCGCTGTTGCAGGTCTTGTCGACGATGATGTCGTGCGGCCCGACGTCGACCTCCGGGACGATCTGGAAACCCTGGCCCGAGCGCAAAAGAATGTCCGTGCCGTCCAGGCCGGCGCGCTTGCGGCGCCATTTCTCGTAAGGCGTCATGTCGGCCATGTCGGCACGATAGCCCTGCCTTGTGTGGATGACCGTGACGCCGGCGGCGCGGGCGGCGCCGATCAGCCGGTTCACGGCCGGCAGGATGGCCCGCAGCGGCGAGGGGTCGTATCCCTTTCTGGCGAAATAGCCCGCCGTCGAGAGAAAGTCCTGCTGCAGGTCGATGACGACCAGCGCTGTGTTTTCGGCCACCAGCCTGCCGTCATAGGGGTAGTCGAAGGGCGTTGCCTTGATCATCCGGAGCTCCCTGTTGCCCGAGTCATTCTAGCGATTCTCCATCAGGGCGGCGAGGCGCGGATACGGGCGTGTGGTGCCGATGACGCGATCGGCGCCCTTGGGTCACACATCGTCATGACCGGTTGAGTGTTGCAGTCATCTTAAATGTTGACTAGTAAAGTCATGTTTCTTAGTCAATCGGCATCCGCCTGCCGCTGCACGGAGCGGCAGGCCGCTGTGAGAACAAGGAAGAACCTTTGTCCAGACATGGTATGTTGGCGGCGTTGGTCGCATCGGTGATCCTGTCGGGCGGCAACGCCACGGCCCAGCAACAGCCGGCCGGCACCGCCTCCGTGGTCGAGGCACCTGCGACGCCTTCGGGCGTGGTGTCCGCTGCTCCAGCCGCATCAGCGACCGCCGCGCCGGTGGCTGCCGCACCTTCGGGGGCGATGGAACCCAGCCTGCCGCACGACCTGTCGCCATGGGGCATGTTCATGGCCGCCGACATGATCGTGAAGGCGGTGATGAGCGGACTGGCCTTCGCTTCCCTTGTCACCTGGACGATATGGCTGGCCAAATCGCTGGAGATTTTCGGCGGCAAACTGCGCATCCGCCGCGCCGTTCGGGCGATCGGCGATGCCGCCACCTTGAAGCAGGCGAGCCGCGCGCTGGGCCGCAGCGGCGGCCCTGGCGTCCTTCTTGTGCGGGCGGCGGAGGAAGAGACAGCCCTTTCGGCTGGCGCGCTCGATCAGGTCGGCGGTGACGGTCTGAAGGAACGGATCACCTCACGGCTGTCGCGCATCGAAGCGGCGGCCTCGCGGCGCATGTCGCGCGGCACCGGCGTGCTGGCAACGATCGGTTCGACGGCGCCCTTCGTCGGCCTGTTCGGCACCGTCTGGGGCATCATGAACGCCTTCATCGGCATCTCGCAGGCGCAGACCAGCAATCTCGCCGTGGTCGCGCCGGGTATCGCCGAAGCGCTGCTGGCCACCGCGATGGGGCTCGTCGCCGCCATACCGGCCGTCGTCATCTACAACATGTTCGCGCGCTCGATAGCCGGCTACCGGCAAATCCTCGCCGACGCCTCGGCGGGAGTCGAGCGGCTGGTCAGCCGTGATCTGGATTTCCGCACGGTGGCGCCGGCAAAGGCCTTGGCGGCGGAGTAGCGGAGCGGCGCCATGGGAAGCAGAATCCGCCAGACCATGGACGACGATCTCGAGGAAAATCACGAGATCAACGTCACGCCTTTCATCGATGTCATCCTGGTGCTGCTGATCATCTTCATGGTCGCCGCTCCGCTGGCGACGGTGGACGTCAATGTCGATCTGCCGGGCTCGACCGCCAGGCCCGCGCCGCGGCCGGAGACGCCACTGTTCCTGACATTGAAGGAGGATCTCACCCTGGCGATCGGCAACGATAGCGTGCCGCGCCAGGACTTCGCCGCGTTCCTGGATGGCAGGACCAAGGGCGACAAGCAAACGCGCATCTTCCTGCGCGCCGACAGGGCGGTCGGCTATGGCGATCTGATGAAGGTGATGAACCTTTTGCGCGGCGCCGGCTATCTGAAGATCGCGCTGGTCGGTCTGGAGACGGCGCCCGGGGCCGATGCGCAGGCATACGCACCGTCTGGAACGGCCGCGCCATGACACGTCCTGCCGCCTCGCCCGCGATGGCGCTGTCGCGCTTCGGTTGGCGCGATCTCGGCTCGTGGGCGGGAGCGGCGGCGCTGGTGCTGGGAGCCCATGTCGCGGTCGCCTATGTGCTACAAAGCTTCAGTCCGATGGAGACGGACGGTGGGCCGCCGCCGGCCGCGGTGATTGAAATGGCGCCGATGGTGATGACGCCGGCGGTGCCCGAACAAGCCGCGACACTGGGTGCGGCGATATCCGACCCGGCCGAGCCGACACCGAAGACGGAACCGGATCCTCAGGAGCAGGTCGACAGGGCGGAGCCGGTTGTCGCGCGGTCGGAAGCCACGCCGCCTGCCGATGCCGAACCTGTCCAGGCCGAGATGGCCGAGCGGGTCGATGAGACACCGCCGGATGAGGTCATCCCGGATATCGTCGAGGCCGTCGCACCCGACTTGGTCGTTCCGCTGCCGCAACCAAAGCCCGTGGAAGCGCCCAAGGAAAAGAAACCGGTCGAAGCCAAGGCGAATAAGCCGGTCGAAAAGCCCAAGCCACGACCGAAGAAGGCACGGGCCGAGCCGGCAAAGACGGTTGCCACCGCAAGCGCGGAGACAAAGCCCGCGGCCAAGGCGGCCGCGCCGAAATCGGCAGCCGGGGTTTCAGGTACCAGCCCGGCCAAGTGGGAGTCCCGGCTGACGGCATGGATCAACCGGCACAAGCGCTACCCAGGCGCCGCGAGATCCAGGCGCTCGCAGGGCAATACGAATGTGGCGTTCACTGTGGATGCCTCGGGGCAGGTGATATCGGCGCGCGTGGTCCGTTCTTCGGGCGATCCTGAGCTCGATCGCGCCGCGCTCGCCGTGCTGCGGGGCGCCACGGTGCCGGCGCCGCCGGCGGAACTGGGCCCGCGCGTCAGCCGCACGGCGCCCTTCGTGTTCAGTTTGCGCGACTAGAGAAATTCCAGGAAGGCGTGCAGTGGTTTCCGCCCGGAATTGCCTCAAAACAAGACGAGTGGAGTTGCTCAGCTCATCGCCTGGCACAGCGCTTCAACCTGTTCCAGGTAGAAGCGGCATTTCGAGCGCAGGATCCCGAGGTTGGCGTCGTTGGCGCCTTTGATGTCGATGGTTTGCATCATGAAATCGAAATGGGCGTGAAAGGCGTCTACCGCGCCCCAGAGGCTGTCGGCCTGCCAGCTGTCGGCCATGGCCATGGAAATCAACTGCCGGGCCTCGACGCGCGCCGAGTCCGCCAATGCCGGCCGGGCTGCGATCAGGGCATGGAGCCGGCCGAAGATGCTTTCCCTGGCGTCGACGGTCCGGATGGTTGCAAGCATGTTCATCTGCGGGTTCCCCTCAAATCTCTGCGCATGAATGTTCATTTTGCGGGCTGCCAGCGATCAAGGCGGCGATCATTGCCGGATCCGATCGCCGGCCCCCGATGTTGGCAGCCTCGGCGTCGGTCTGCTCGAACCAGTAGACCAGGCCGTCGCGGTCGAGGTCGGCGGCGGCTTTTTTCAGGAGCAGGCCTTGCAGCGCACAGAGTGTCCCCCACCGGTTCGGCCGCAAGCCCGCCAGCGCGCACAGGACTGACGGCTGCATCCGCTACGCTCGCCTTGGCTGAGCGTGGTCCTTTGCATGCGGCTTGGGATGCATCGGATTGCCGCTGAGTTGCGCATGCCTTGCCGGCCGGGCGCCGCGCAGAACATCGAATGCTTCGGCATAGGCCATGCCAAGCAAATAGGAGATCATGGGGAAACGGCCTGCTTCGGCCATCTGCACGAGCTCGTTGGTCATCGACGCGATATATTGAAGACTATCGATCTCTGACTGACGTAAGGACTGATTGGCCACGTGCTACTCCTGTATCTGATGGAACTCAGGGAACGCATTACCCGCCACACTGGACATACCGAGGCGGCTAATTGATGGACTGACCCGCCGCATGCCGGCTTGATTCCGGGGTCGAGAGGGTCAACGCATAGATGGGCGCGTCGGTGAGGCGGTCGAGGCCGAGAAGGCGCTTGATCGCCGAGTGGCTGAGAGCTGCCGTGGGACACGCCGACAGACCATGCTGGGTCGCCGCCAGCATCATGTTCTGGCCGATATGGCCAGCCTCGATCAGGACGACGCGGTAGGCGTTGGCATCCTCATATTTCCACATGGTGCGGTCGAACCTGGCGCACAGCAGGACCAGGCATGGCATGGTATCGGCCCATTCCTGCCCGCCGACCAGTTCCGAGATCTTCGGCAGGTGGTTGGCCGAGATCCTGCCGAGGTCGTGATCGGCGGCGGAATAATGGTAGACGCCGGGTTCCAGATCCTCGACGCCCAGCGCAACCACATAGGCCTCGTAGGGATTGCGCGCGCCGCCCGAGGGGGTCATGCCCAGCGGCAGGGCGCCGACGCAGTTGTTGGTTTCGCCGGTTATGCCCATGCCCGCGAACAGGCAGTCGGAGAGCTGCCGCGCGGTGATGGTGGGCGCGGCCGCGGCGCGGTTGGTGCGGCGACGCGCCATCAGGGCCAGTAGTTCGTTGTCATCCAGTGCGTTCGGCAGCCGAATGGCGCCCGTGGCATTTTTCAGCAGAAGGTCGGGCTGGGCGACATGACCGGCGCGTTCGATCTGCCGTGCCTCGGCCTGTTCGATGGTCATGAACTCGCTGTCCTGGACGCAGAAATGCATCAGCGCGGTCGGGATGCCCCAGTTCCACTGCCCGGAGAACTGCGTCTCCCGTTCGGCCAGCGGCGATCCGGCGGTGACCAGGGCGGAAAAATCCAGCAATTGCGGGACGACGGCATCAAGGTCGGATTTCGACCATCCACGGGCGCGCGCGATCTCCGCGGCAGAGGCCCATTCGTCCCAGGATGTGAGAAGACCAACCACCGCGGGGCTGCATTCGAAGACGCTTCGGGTCAGGAAATTGCAGGCCGTGACCTTGTTGGTCCCGGGGTAGAACACAAGTGTTTTTGAGGAGCGCATTTTCATGATGCTGAATGCCGTTTTTGAAAGCAAGGCGCCGACAGGGCGGACAGCCCGTCGGCGCCGAACGACTTCAGCGCTTGTTGTAGTGCATGCCCTGCGAGAAGAAGACGGTCTGCGTGCCTGCGGCAACCGTCAGCTTCGGGGCGTTGTTTACTTTCTTGGCCATTTCGTCCCTTTCCCGACCCCCAATGGGATCTGTTAAAAGATCCCCCAATAGCGGGATCCGCGAGAAGAAAGGTAAGTTCGGAAGAGTTAACGGTGTGTTAAAATTACAGTAAAGCTAGCGTGATCCAAAATATCTTTCTTTCCAAGAAAGTCTAAAAAAATCGATTTTACTCAGATATCGAGTAGGCAATCGTGGGCATACGCTTTTTCGGGATATTCTTGTTCTTATTCAGCGTAACCATCCGCTTGTCCGCCTAGTCTAGCCCAACCCGTCCTGGGTCAGGCTGACCACGAGCTGATCGATGCCCGGATCGTCAAGCCTGACGACGTGCGCCTTGCGGATCGCATGCCTTGACCGGATGCCGGACATATCTTGCCGCATGATGACCGATACGAATGCCGGGCCGGCCTCGGTCAGAAGCATGGCCTTGCCGACGAGCACTGGTTCCGAGATTGGAGCCCATTGCACGGAGATCAGCGATGGCTCGCCGGTCTGGCGACGGTTGACGCCGCTGAAGTAGATCCAGTTCAGGCGCGAGATCGCCACGCCGTAGTGGTTGCCGCGCGCCCGCGCCCATGTCGAGCCACGGCGCTCCGACCATCCGGTGACCCTGCGGAATGTGACCAACTCGGCCTCGCGACGCACGAAAGTCACCGACCGCATCAGGAGGTCGGGACGGGCCGGGATCGAAAAATAAGTGAAATAGGTGCCACCCGCGATCGACGGGGCGGGAGGGCGCATCATCTGGTTGAACAGGCTTTCGGAGATCGGTGGCAGGCCGGCAACCGCAGGCTCGGGCATGCCGGGGTCCTGGTACAGTTCGGCTTCGTGGATGCGGAAATAGTCGCAGATCAGCTTGGCCGTGGCCTTGTTCGGAATAGTCTGGCCCTGCAGGTAGCGTTCGAACTGCGTGCGGTTGATCCCCAATTCACGGCATACCGCGCTGACGGAGGCATGGTCCTTGCAGAGTCGTCTGAGATTTGCAGCGAGATTCTCGCGAATGGACACGTCTTTGCTTTCGCAGGCGAATTCTTCATTTCGACTCGAAATCCATATAGCGCCTTCGGTCGCCCCCGCCGAAACGCCCAGTCACAACGCACAGAAAAAACTGATTTGGTAACGCCAGTCTAATGGGGCGGCTTCCAAAAAAAATAGCGCCGATCCGACAGCGGCCATCGCCATAAGTCCAATTGACAATTGTCTTGCCCCGGAAATCCCGCGAAATCGCGTATGGCCTTTTGGGGGAGCATCGACGCCGCGCGTCGCAACGGATGCCGTCCGCGCCTTGCGGCAAAAAGCGGACAACCGATTATTCCGCTGGTGGAGCTGAGGAGGATCGAACTCCTGACCTCGTCATTGCGAACGACGCGCTCTCCCAGCTGAGCTACAGCCCCGTCCAGCGGATGGCGCATTTATCGGGCGCGGCGGATTTCTGTCAAGGCGGCGTTTTGCCGAAATCCTTCCCGCCTGCCATGGCAGCCGGCGGCCCTTGCCGGTTTCGCATGCAATGGCTACATGTCGGCAACAATTGGAGACCGGCATGCTCGCCCTCATTCAAACCATCGTCATGGCGCTCGACCTCTATTGGTGGGTCATCATCGCCTCGGCGATCTTTTCCTGGCTCTATGCCTTCAACGTCGTCAACTCGCGCAACCAGTTCGTCGGCAGCATCGGCAACATGCTCTACCGGCTGACCGAGCCAGCGCTGCGGCCGATCCGCCGGTTCATGCCCGACCTTGGCGGCATCGACATCTCGCCGATCATCCTGCTGCTGATCCTGTTCTTCGTCAGGCAGTTCATTCTCACCACCGTGGCGCCGCTGGTGCTGTGAGCGCGCCGTTCCGCGTCCGCGAAACCGGTATCGAGCTGTTTGTCCGCCTGACGCCGAAATCTTCCGTGGACAGGTTGGAAGGCGTCGAAACATCGGCGGACGGGCGCAGCCATTTTAAGGCGCGGGTCCGCGCCGTGCCGGAAAACGGTGCGGCCAATCAAGCGCTGGAGAAGCTGGTCGCCAGGGCGCTGGGGGTGCCGGGATCGGCCGTTTCAGTCGTTGCAGGCGGCACGGCCCGGCTCAAGACGCTGCGCGTTGTCGGCGAACCGGCGACGCTGGCCAAGAGCGTCGCGATGTTCGGCGCATAGGTCTCCTTGCCGCACGACCTTCGGTGTCAATCGCCCAGCGGCAGCCTGGGGTCGTCGACCTTCAGCGTGTTTACGCTCTGCTTGATGCGGCGCAGGTTCTCCAGCACCTTCGGGCCGCGCGTCTCGGCCACCGATGTCACGATCATGTCGACGATCGCCAGCAGGGCGTAGCGCGACGATGTCGGCTTGTAGATGTTGCCATCCTCAAGCGGCTGCAGATGGATGACCGTATCGGCGACCTTGGCCAGCGCCGAGTCAGGGGCGGTGACGGCCAGTGTCGTGGCGCCATATTGCTGGGCGACCTGCACAGCCTCGATGACCGAGCGCGCATAGCCGGACACCGAAAAAGCGACCAGGGTGGTCTCGGGCGTGGCAACGGCGGCATACATGCGCTGCAACTGGCCGTCGATCTGCGCCAGCACCGGCAGGCCGAGCCTGAACAGCCGGTTCTGCATCTCGGTCGCCATCATCGAGGAGATGCCGCCGGAGCCGATGCACAGAACATTGCCCGAAATCGCCAACCGCTCGGCGACCGCGACCAGCGTCGCCATGTCGAGATTCTCGCTGGCGCGCTGGATGGCTGAGATCGCCGCTTCGGTGATGGCGGAGGCGATGCGCTGCTCGCGGGCATCGCGGCTCAGTGGCTCCGGCGACAGATACTGGCCGCCGATGGCGATGGCCTGCGCCAGATAGAACTTGAAGTCGCGCAGGCCCTCGCAACCGAGATTGCGGCAGAAGCGCGTGACCGTCGGTTCGCTGACGCCGACGCGTGAGGCGATCTCCGAGATCGCCGCCTTGGAGGCGAAATCGAGATCGGAGAGCACAAGGCCGGCCAGGCGGCGGTCCGACTTGGTGCCGTCCTGCGACATCAGCTGCAGCCGCGTGATGATGTCGGCCGGCGTCTTCATGCTTGTGCCTTCGTCGTCATCCCGGTGTTTTCACAGCGGCAGGCCGGTTGCCTTGTCGAACAGATGGATGTTGCCTGGATCGACCGAAACCGGAAGCAGGTCGCCCGGCCTGATCGGCACCCTGTCACGGAACACGGCGCGCACCGTGTCGGCGCCAATGGCGCCATAGACGTGGGTCTCGGAGCCGGTCGGCTCGACGACATCCACCTTGAGTCCCATGGCGTCGGCGGCTTCGCCGATGATGAAATGCTCGGGCCGGATGCCGGCCTCCACCACGCTTCCCGCAGGCACCGGCTTACCGGCAAGCGCAAGCCGGCCGCCGCCAACCGACTCGAACCAGGTCTTCTCAGGCGTCGTCCTGAGAGCCCCGGAGACAAAGCTCATCGACGGCGAGCCGAGAAAGCCGGCAACGAACTTGTTGGCCGGCCTGTCATAGAGTTCGAGCGGTGCTCCGACCTGCTGGATCCTGCCGCGGTCCATCACGACGATGCGGTCGGCCATGGTCATGGCCTCGATCTGGTCGTGGGTGACATAGACGATCGTCGATTTCAGCCGCTGGTGCAGCGCCTTGATCTCGGTACGCATCTGCACGCGCAACTGCGCGTCGAGATTGGAGAGCGGCTCATCGAACAGGAACACCGAGGGTTCGCGCACGATGGCGCGGCCCATGGCCACGCGCTGGCGCTGGCCGCCTGAGAGCTGGCGCGGGTAGCGGTCGAGATAGGAAAACAGGTTGAGGACGCCGGACGCCTTCTTGACCTTTTCGTCGATCGCCGCGCGGTTCTCGCCACGGATCTTCGGGCCGAAGCCGATATTGTCGGAGGCCTTCAGGTGCGGGAACAGCGCATAGGACTGGAACACCATGGCGATGTTGCGCTGCTGCGGCGGCAGGTCGTTGGCGCGCGTGCCGCCGATCAGCAGATCCCCCGAGCTGATCGTCTCCAGGCCCGCCAGCATGCGCAGCAGGGTCGACTTGCCGCATCCCGACGGGCCGACCAGCACGACGAACTCGCCGCTTTTTATATCGAGGTTGATGTCCTCGAGGATCCTGTGCTGGCCGAAGGATTTCGACAGGTTGCGAAACAGGACGTCGGTCATGGTCACGCTCCCAATATGTCGTCGATGAACGGCAGGCAACCGGCGGTCAGCCCGGCATCGACGGGCATCACCACGCCTGTTACGCCCGAGGCGCGGTCGGAGGCAAGGAAAGCCACCGCTTCGGCGACTTCCTGTGCGTTGACGATGCGGCCGAGCGGATAGAGCCGCTTGAGCTTGCCGAGGATTTCCGGATCCTTGGCCAGGCGATGGTCCCAGGCGGCGGTGCGGATCGACCCTGGGCAGACGACATTGGCGCGCACGCCGCTGCGGCCAAGCTCGACGGCGATCGACTTGGCATAGGCGTTGATGCCGGCCTTGGCGGCGGCATAGGCGGGATTGCCGAAATGCGCGATGGCATTGACGGAGGAGATGAAGACGACGCTGCCCGATCCGCGCGCGGCCATCGCCTTGGCGATAGGGTCCGCGAACGTCATCACTCCGGTCAAATTGAGGTCGAGCTCATGCTCGATCCTTTCCGCCGTCAGCGCGGCAAGCGTCTCGGCGCGCGTCCAGCCGGCATTGTTGATCAGGATATCGGGTACGCCGTCCCTGTCGAGCACGGCGGTGATCGCCTTCTCCAGGGACGAGCGGTCAAGAAGGTTGAAGACATGGCGCGAGGCAAGGTGCGGGCTTGCCAGCGCCTCCTCGGATTGGTCGCAGCCGACCACCCGCGCGCCCCTTCCGGCCAGCAGTGCGACGATCGCCGAGCCAAGGCCGCCGCCTGCACCCGTGACGACGACAGTACGGCCCTCGAATTCGGCTTTCGAAACCACGGCGCTTGTTCCTCCCGCAGATCAGGCAGATGCCGGCAGGCTAATGAATGGAATGTAATTAAGCAACATAATAATCCGCTTGCATGCGGGGAATTCATCGATAATGTAGGAAAGTCACATAAATCTTGTGCCAGCGATCGGCGCAAGGAGCGCAAAAAAGCGCGGAACAAATGGGAGAGATCGGATGAGCCTTGCCAAATGGACTGTCGGCCTGATGGCCGGAATGAGCATGCTGGCCTTCGCGGCGCAGGCGAATGCGGGTGAAGTGCGCGTCACCGTCGCCGAGTACAGTGCCAAGACCGGGCCTTATTTCGAGGAGGTGAAGAAGGAGTTCGAGGCGAAGAACCCCGGCATCACTGTCAAGTTCGAAGTCGTGCCGTGGGATGTGCTACTGCAGAAGCTGACCACCGACATCACCGCCGGCACCAATGCGGATCTCTCGATCATCGGCACGCGCTGGCTGATCGACTTCGTCCAGCAGGATGTCGCCGAGCCGCTCGACAGCTACATTACGCCCGAATTCAAGGGCCGTTTTATCGAGACCTTCCTGTCGCCCTCGATCATGAATGGCAAGACCTATGGCCTGCCGATCGCAGCCTCGGCTCGGGCCATGTACTACAACAAGGAACTGTTCGAGAAGGCCGGCATCGCCAAGCCGCCGGCGACCTGGACCGAACTGCAGGACGATGCCCGCAAGATCAAGGCACTGGGTTCCGGCAGCTTCGGCTTCGGCTTGCAGGGCAAGGAGATCGAGACCGACGTCTATTACTACTATGCGATGTGGTCGCAGGGCACCGAGATCCTCAACAAGGACGGCACGTCCGGCCTGAGCACACCGGGCGCGCTTGCAGCAGCCAAGCTCTATAAGTCGATGATCGATGAGGGGCTGACCGAGCCCGGCGTCACCTCCAACAACCGTGAAGACGTGCAGAACCTGTTCAAGCAGGGCAAGGTCGGCATGATGATCACCGCACCGTTCCTGTCCAACCAGATCAAGGAAGAGGCGCCGAAGCTGAAATACGGCGTGGCGGCCATTCCGGCCGGGCCGACCGGCGCGCGCGGCACCTATGGCGTCACGGATTCCATGATCATGTTCAAGAACTCCAAGAACAAGGACGAGGCCTGGAAGCTGCTCGACTTCCTGTTCAAGAAGGAGCAACGCGCCAAGTTCACGCAAGGCGAAGGCTTCCTGCCGGTGAACAAGGAAGAAGCCAAGATGGACTATTATGTCAACAATGCCGATCTGGCCGCCTTCACCGCGCTGTTGCCCGACGCCCGCTTCGCGCCGGTCATTCCGGGCTGGGAAGAGATTGCCCAGATCACCTCGGACGCCATGCAGAAGATCTATCTCGGCAGCGTCGATCCCGAGACAGGCCTGAAGGACGCGGCGGCGAAAGCCAACGCAGTGTTGAAGAAGTAGGGGCCGTGCTCAAGAAATAGGGCGTATCTCCCTGCGCCCGTGGCGCGCCCCAGACTCAGGCAGGGCGCGCCACACATTTCGGTCCTGGGCACAAAGCGTCGAACGCCGACGGGGCAATTACTTCGTACAGGGGAATAGATCGCCGATGCCGGCGCCGCCCCTCATTGCCCTGCCGGGCGTTCGTCGTTCGAAAGCCAAGCAAAGCGGCGGCGAGAGCGCCCCTCTCCCCGTCACTATACGGGGAGAGGATGCCGGCAGGCAGGTGAGGGGCAGCGCCGGCATCGGCAAGGAATTCGAAGCCGAGCGAGTGTCCAGGAAGAACCAAGCGGGATTAGGCAAGCTGGCAAGCCAGCACTGCTGATGCCTCACAACGCGGTACAGGCCAGCCGATGCAAAATCGTATCTTGCCCTATCTCCTGACCTTGCCCAGCCTGTTCCTGGCGGCGGTCGTCATCTTCTGGCCGGTCTGGGACCTGATCCAGATATCGACCCACGACGTCAACCGTTTCGGGCAATTGCGCGAGTTCAGCGGCCTTGCCAATTTCTCGGCGCTGTTTGCCGATCCCGACTTCGTCGCCGCGCTGTGGCGCACCGGGCTGTGGACCGTGCTGGTGGTCGGCGGTGCGCTGCTGCTGTCCATCCCGGTGGCGATGATCCTCAACACCGATTTCCATGGTCGCGGGCTGGCCCGCGTCATCATCATGCTGCCCTGGGCGGTATCGCTGACCATGACGGCGGTTGTCTGGCGCTGGGCGTTGAGCGGCGAAAGCGGGATGCTCAATTCGGCGCTGATCGGACTCGGCCTGATCGACCACAACATCCAGTGGCTTGCGAACGCCGAAACGGCGTTTCCGATGCAGGTGCTGATCGGCATACTGGTGACGGTGCCATTCACCACGACGATCTTCCTTGGCGGCCTGTCGTCGATCCCGGACGATCTCTATGAGGCAGCGGCGCTCGAAGGAGCAACGCCAATGCAGCAGTTCCGCGAGATCACCTTTCCGCTCCTGAAGCCGTTCATCAACATCGCCATCGTGCTCAACACCATCTATGTCTTCAATTCCTTCCCGATCATCTGGGTGATGACGCAGGGCGGGCCGGCCAACTCGACCGACATCCTGGTCACCCATCTCTACAAGCTCGCCTTCCGCATCGGCAAACTCGGCGAGGCCTCGGCGGTGTCGCTGGTGATGTTCGCCATATTGCTGATCTTCACCATGATCTATGTACGGCTGGCGATGCGGGAGCAACGCGCATGACAAATGGGTTCATGACGGCCAAATTGAAGCGCACCATCATCGCCTGGCTGCTGCTGGCGCCGCTGATCGTGGTGACGATCTTTCCCTTCGCGGTGATGTTCCTGACCGCGGTCAAGCCGCGGACCGAAGTGCTGTCGCCGACATGGTGGCCGAGCGAGTTCCGGTGGTCCAACTTCTCCGACATGTGGGTGGCGACCGGTTTCGGCCAGGCACTGGCCAATTCGCTCTATGTGTCTGTTATCGCCACGGTCGGCGCCATCCTCATCTCCGTTCCGGCCGCCTATGCGATGTCGCGCTTTCGCTTTGCCGGCTACGGTGTCTTCCGCCAGTTCCTTTTGATCTCGCAGATGATCTCGCCGATCGTGCTGGTGCTTGGCCTGTTCCGGCTTATGGCGGCCTGGGGATTGGTCGAATCGACGACCGCGCTCGGTTTCATCTACATGGCCTTCAACGTCGCCTTCACCGTCTGGATGCTGCAAAGCTATTTCGACACAATTCCGCGCGATCTCGAGGAGGCGGCCTGGATGGAAGGGGCTGGCCGCTGGCTCACCCTGCGCAAGGTATTCCTGCCGCTCTGCCTGCCGGCGATCGCGGTGACCGCCATCTTCACCTTCATCAATGCCTGGAACGAATTCGTCGTGGCACTGACCATGCTGCGCAGCCAGGAAAGCTACACGCTGCCGATCCAGGTGTTCTCGCTGGTCGCCGGCCGCTATACGATCGAGTGGCACCACGTCATGGCCGCCACGCTGCTGGCGACGCTGCCGGTGGCGATCCTGTTCATCTGGCTGCAGCGCTATCTGGTGCGCGGACTGGCGCTGGGGGCGGTCAAATAGCGTAAGTAATTGTCCACGGAGCTTTCATGCGCATCTTTACCGCCTCACTGGCGACGGAAACCAACACTTTCTCGCCGGTGCCGACCGACCGGGCCTCGTTCGAAATGGCGTTCTACGCCGGACCGGGCAAGCATCCCGATACGCCGACGCTGTGCTCCTCGCCGATCGTCGCCTTGCGCCGGCGCGCGGCCGCCGAAGGCCTGACCGTCATCGAAGGCACCGCCACCTGGGCGGAGCCCGGCGGCCTGGTGCAGCGCCAGACCTATGAAGCGCTGCGCGACGAGATTCTGGGACAGCTCGAGGCGGCACTGCCGGTAGACGCGGTCATCCTCGGCCTGCATGGCGCCATGGTGGCGCAAGGCCATGACGACTGCGAAGGCGACCTGCTCGAGCGCGTGCGGGCAATCGTGGGACCTGATGTGGTGATCGCCTCCGAGTTCGATCCGCACAGCCATCTGACGCCGAAGCGCGTGGCGGCGTCCGACATCATGGCCTATTTCCTCGAATTCCCGCACACCGACTTCTACGAGCGCGGCGAGCATGTCGTCGAGCTTGGCCTTGCCGCCGCGCGCGGCGAGATCAAGCCCGTCATTTCGACCTTCGACTGCCGCATGATCCAGGTGCTGCCGACCAGCCGCGAGCCGATGCGTTCCTTCGTCGACCGCATCAAGGCGCTGCACGGCAAGGACGGCGTGCTGTCGGTCTCGGTCGTCCATGGCTTCATGGCCGCCGACGTGCCGGAAATGGGCACGCGCATTCTTGTCATCACCGACAATGACAAAGCCAGGGGCGATGCGCTGGCGGAGCGGCTGGGGCGCGAGCTCTACGCGATGCGGGAAAAGACGGCGATGACGATGCTCTCCACCGCCGACGGTCTCGATCGGGCGCTGGCCGTTCGCGCCGAAAATCCCGGCAAGCCCGTGGTCATCGCCGACATCTGGGACAATCCCGGTGGCGGCGTTCCCGGCGACGGCACTTTCGTGCTGCGCGAGATGCTGGCGCGCGGCCTGGACAAGGTCGGTGTGGCGACGATCTGGGACCCGATCGCCGTGACCTTCTGCCTGGCGGCGGGCGAGGGCGCGGTCATCGACCTGCGCTTCGGCGGCAAGGCTGGACCTCAGGCGGGCGAGCCGATCGACGCGCGCGTCAAGGTGCTGAAGGCGGTTCCTGAGGGCTGGCAGAGTTTCGGGCCGAGCCGGGTGACCCTCGGGCCGACCGCGCTGGTGCGCATAGAAGGCACCGAGGTCGACGTCATCCTGAACACCAACCGCACACAGACCTTCGAGCCCGACATCTTCTCCAACATCGGCGTCGATCCACTGAGCAAGGACATGCTCCTGATCAAGTCGACCAATCATTTCTACGCCGGCTTCGCGCCGATCGCCGCCGAGATCATCTATGTCACGGCGCCGAGTTCATACCCGAGCAATCCGGCGGTGACGGATTACAAGAAGCTGAAGCGGCCGGTGTGGCCAAGGGTGGCTGATCCTTGGGGCTGCTGATCTCCCCCCTTTAGGGGGAGATGTCGCCGAAGGCGACAGAGGGGTCGCCCGAACTGCTGCGACGCCATGCAACGGCAAAAGGAAAGGCCAGCGCTTCATGCGCGACGACCCCCTCTGGCCGCTTCGCGGCCATCTCCCCCTCGAGGGGGGAGATTAGCTGTTGCTATACGAGCCCCCGCTTGATCATCATCGCTTCAGGCGAAGGCATCTTGCCGCGAAACTCGGTGTAGAGCTCTTCCGGGTCCTTCGAGCCGCCGGCGGCGTAGATGTTCTTCCGCAGCCGTTCGGCCAGCGCCGGGTTGAACGGATCGCCGGTTTCCTCGAAGGCGGCGAAGGCGTCCGCGTCGAGCACTTCCGACCACATGTAGGAATAGTAGCCGGCCGAGTAGCCGTCGCCCGAAAAGACATGGCCGAAATGCGGGGTGCGGTGGCGCATCGCGATCGTGTCGGGCATATCCAACTTTACCAGCGTTTCGGCCTCATATCGAAGCGGTGCTTCAGGCGCGTCCGGCCTGGCGTGATACGCCATGTCCATCAGCGCCGAGGCGGTGAATTCCACTGTGGCGAAGCCGGCGCCAAAAGTGCGCGCGGCCAGCATCTTGTCGAGCAGTGCCTTCGGCATCGGCTTGCCGGTCTTCTCATGCAACGCATGCTTCTCCAGCACCGCCGGCACCGTCAGCCAGTGCTCGTAGAGCTGCGAGGGCAGTTCGACGAAATCGCGGCTGACCGAGGTGCCGGAGACCGAAGGCCAGGTGACATCGGTCAGCATGCCGTGCAGCGCGTGGCCGAATTCGTGAAACAGCGTTTTCGCCTCGTCGACCGACAGCAAGGCGGGCTCGCCCACAGGCGGCTTGGCGAAGTTCATGATGTTGTAGATCACCGGCTTCGAACCGTGGCCGAGCTTGTAACCGGACTTCAGCGCGCTCATCCAGGCGCCGGAACGCTTGGAGGGCCGCGCGAAATAGTCGGCCAGGAACAGGCCGCGCTCGCTGCCATCGGCATTCCTGACCACGAACACACGCGCGTCGGGATGCCATGCGGCAATGCCCTTCTTCTCTTCGAAGGTGATGCCGAACAACCGTGTCGCCACGTCGAAGCAGGCGTCGATGACGCGGTCGAGCTGCAGATAGGGTTTCAGTTCGGCCTCATCGAAGGCGAATTTTTCGGCGCGCAGCTTCTCCTGATAGAAGCGCCAGTCCCAGGCGGCGAATTTCTCGTTGCTGCCGGCCTCGGCGGCCAGCCGCTCCAATTCCTTCTGGTCGGCGGCGGCCTTCTGCAGCGCCTTTTCCCAGACCGGATCGAGCAGCGCATGGACCGCCTCCGGCGTCTTGGCCATCGTATCGTCGAGCTTCAGCGCGGCGAAGGAGGCATAGCCGAGCAGTTTCGCCTTTTCGGCGCGCAGCTTCAGCATGTCGCGCACCACGGACGTGTTGTCGGTGGCGCCGCCATTCTGGCCGCGCATGGTGAAGGCGCGGAAGGCGATTTCGCGCAGGTCGCGGCGTTCCGAGAAGGTCGTGAACGGCTCGTAGATCGAGCGCGACAGGGTGACGGCGTAACGGCCCTTCTGGCCGCGCATTTCGGCGGCCTCGGCCATCGCGCTCTTCAAGAAGTCCGGCAGGCCGGCAAGATCGGCCTCGTCCAGGAATAGCGCCCAGTCGCGCTCGTCGGCCAGCACGTTCTGGCCGAAATTCGTGCCGAGCGACGACAGTTCCTCATTGATTCTGGCCAGCCGTTTCTTGCCTTCGGCGTCCAGTTTCGCACCGGAGCGGACGAAACCTTTCCAAGTCTTTTCCAACACGCGCAGCGTCTCGGCATCGAGCCCCAGGCTCTCGCGGCGCTGGTAGAGATCGTCGATGCGGGCAAACAGTTTTTCGTTCATGGAGATCGCCGAGAAATGCCTGGACATCTTCGGCGAAATGTCGCGCTCCAGCGCCTGGATGGCCTCGTTGGTGTAGGCGCGTGCGCGGCACCAGAAGATCGACGAGACGTGATCCAGCGCCTCGCCGCCGAGTTCCAGCGCCTGAAGCGTGTTCTCGATGGTCGGCGCATCCTTGTTAGAGGCGATCGCGTCGATCTCCGCCTCGTGCGCGTTCAGCGCCGCGTCGAAAGCCGGCGAAAAGTCGCCGTCGCCGATATTGGCGAAATCGGGCAGGCCAAGCGGCCCCTGCCATGCGGTCAGCGGATGGGCGGCGAGGTCGATGGCTTTCGTGGAGGACATGGAGGGTCTTTCGCTGGCGTCGAAGGGAGGGTGTCACCGATGTAGGGCGCGGCTCGTGAGCCCGCAATATGACAGTCGGCCGGTCTGCCTCAGTAGCCGTCGCAGTTTTCGGCGATTGCCGCCTGCGAGCTGGCGGTGATGCGGTTGTCTTTCACTGCGAAGGTTTCCCGCATCAGCATGTCGTTGTCGGGGAAGTCGTAGCACGCGATCACGGTGGTGACGCCGCCCTCGCTCTTCTCGATGCGGTGGCGGATCGCGGCGCCGGCAACCGCGCTCTTCCATTCGTCGATCGAGGCGATGAATTCCTGCTTGCCCTGGATGATGCCGAGGTCGTCGAGTTTGATGCGGACGTCGTCGGCGAGCAGCTCGGAAAGTTCGGTGCGGTCGGCGACCAGCAGCGCCGAATACCAACGGCTGATGATGGCGCCGTCGTCAGCGCGTGCTGCCGAAATCGCAGCCAGCAGTGCGGCCGCCGTGAGACCGATCGACCGGATGTTCGACAGCTGGCGCGCCGTCCCGTTCATTCCAGCACCGGCCGTTCGAAATCGCCGGTCTCCTTGTTCATCGCCCAGAGTTCGCCGGTCGAAATGTCGAACCAGGCCCCGTGCAACGACAGCCGCCCCTTGCCCTCCAGGATCGAGACGCAAGGAAAGGTCCTGAGATTGGCGATGGAATAGCGGATCGAGATGCGCTCGAGCGCGGTCTGACGCTCCGTCGCCGTCATCAATGTGCTGGAGGCGACAGTTTCCGCGGCCGGCGCGATCAGGCTCATCCACTTGCCGATGAAGTCGCCGGGCGAGAGCGGCGCGGCCGTCGTGTCGAGCGCGGCACGGATACCGCCGCAACGGCCATGGCCCATGACGACGATGTTCTTGACCTTGAGGCTCTGCACCGCGAATTCGAGCGCCGCCGAGGTCGAATGGAACTCGCCGTCCGGCGCGTAGGGCGGCACCAGGTTGCCGACATTGCGCAGCACGAAGAGTTCGCCCGGCCCGGCATCGAAGATCGCCTCGGGCGCCGCGCGCGAATCGCAGCAGGCCACGATCATCGTCTCCGGCGCCTGCCCTTCGCGCGCGAGCTCGCGATAGCGGCCGCTCTCCGTCAGGTAGCGGCCATTCATGAAATTGCGATAGCCGGCGAGGAGGTGGTCGGGAAGATGAGGCATGGGCGGCTAAGGCCTTTCCGGTTGGAGGCGGCAGCTCGTTGCGGTCGAGAAAAGGCTCTAGCGGCAAAAGCCTGTTACGAGCAATGCAGAATTGCGCGGGCTGGCCATAAATGCCATGCGCCAAGGTCGGACGTCCGCCGACACTGTCATGCCCAGATCGCGACCGGTATTCCAAAACCGTCGGCAAGCGGCGGGTCCGGAAACGGCCTGGCCTTGCCGCCGGCGATGCGGCCGGCGATCAGCATCATCACCGCCGCATCGAGGACATCATCGGCGGCCGCACCGCGCGGCGGCGGCTGGCCGAGGAAGTCCATGTCATAGCCGTGGCGGAAGAGCAGTGCCTTGCGTTCCGCCATGCCGGCCGGATTGATGCTGCCCTTGATCTTCTTCGGCAACCTCATGGCCTGATCGTCATTCAACCGGCAGAAGGCCACTTCCGGATGCGATTCGAAGACACGTCCGCGCAAATCGGGCCGTGCGATCAGCAATGTATCGATCTCGCGGATCTTCGAAAAAATGCCAAAGGCCTGGATCGAAACGCCGCGCGGCGGATCAGAGGTAGCCTTGGCGACCTCGCTTGCCCTGATATGCGCGGCGTACCAGGCATCGATCGTGGTGAAGTCGGCGGTGTCCGCATAAAGCGCTGCGCGGGACGGGATCGAAAACACACTGGACTGGCGTGCCCCCAGCAACGGCCTGACCTGCGCCTCCGGTCCGCGCCCGCCCTTGTTCGAAAACTCGGGCAGGCCGATCGGCATGTCGACGGCGACGATCGCGTCGTCGGGAACTGCCGCAAGCAGCGCCGCGAAGCTGGCAAAGACCTTCACCGAAGGCGCCGCATCCGGATCGCGCCGCACCGCGATCCAGCCGGCCTTGCAGCCGTCGGCGCCGACAAGCACGACGGTGGCCGTGGTCAAGCCCGGCGGTCCCGCCCGGGATGCGTGAGGTGGCGAAGCTGGACCATCGCCATCGGGTGCGACAGGCTCTGCGCATCGGTCTCCAGCTGCAATTCGTCGCCGCCGCGCTTGGCGGTGCGCGCCAGGATCTCGTAGACCGCCGCCGTGGTCGACTGCAGCGCCTTGATCGCCGGCTGACCGGAGAGGATGCGCGCCAGATAGACGGCCGCCGTGAGGTCGCCCAGGCCGTTCGGCGGCTTGTCGATGAGACGATGCTCGGCGAGCAGCGCCTGGTTGCCGTCGAGCAGCAGATTGCCGGTGCCGCCAGTCATCATCGACTGTGCCGAAGTGACCAGCATCGTCGATGGCCCGGCATGGAGCGCGGCCGAGATCACGGATTTCAGGTCGGGCAGCGGCGCGCCGGTCATCCATTCCAGTTCGTAGCGGTTGGGCGTGGCGATGTCGGCGATCGGCATCAGCCGGTCGCGCATGGCGGCGGCGGTGGGCTCGGGCACATAGAGGCCGCCCGAATCGCCCATCACCGGATCGCAGATATAGACTGCGCCGGGTGTCCTTGCCTTTACCGCGGCGACCAGCGAAGCGACGGCCTCGGCCTGGCCGGCCTCGCCGAGATAGCCCGACAGCACGGCGCCGACCTCGCCCAGCCATGGCGCGCGCTCGAGGTTGGCCATCAGCGCCTTGAACTGGTCGAGCGACGGCACGATGCGCGTCGCCCGCCCGTGGCCGGGGTGCCAGGGCAGGATGACGGTTGGCACCGCCCAGACTGGAAACCCCAAGGTTTCCAGCGCAAAGACGGCGGCGCGGTTGCCGACCGAACCACGGGCGACATGACTCGAAATGACGATGACCGCACGCGGTGCGTCGGGTTTCTCGGCGCTCATTGATTTTTGATTCCTAGCTGCCCCGGGTGAGGAAAAGCACGAGCCACACCATCAGGCCCAGCGCCAGAAGCAGGCCGAGTATCCTGCCAATGCGCGTGCCCCAGACCTCGATCGGGTCCGCGCGGTCGGCGTCGCTTGCGGCGACGTGGTCGCGCACGCCTTTCGCGGTCCGTGCCACCAGCGAGGTGCCGGCCGGCTCGGTTTCCCGCCCGACGCGCTCGAGGATGCGGCGCGATTCGTTGTCGCTGTCCTGGCGTCCGGCCATGGTGATATCCTGTCTCCATGGCGACCTTATCGTGTTCGCCTCGCCAATTACAGGGGTTTACAGCCGGGGGTAACCGTGCCGACAACCCGTCCTTGTTGGGGCCGTTTTCTTGCGCGCCGATTGTGATAATGCTTCGCATACAACTTCCGTCGAGGGACCGTTCATGCTCGCCCAGCGCCTTGCTCCATCATCCATCTTCCGCACGCTTCCCGCCTTCCTGATGATGGCCATCGTGCTGCCGTTGCTGGCCGGCTGCGGCTACAACACCATCCCGACGGCGGAAGAAAACGCCAAGGCGGCCTGGAGCGAGGTGCTGAACCAGTACCAGCGGCGCGCCGATCTCATCCCCAATTTGGTGGAGACGGTCAAAGGCTACGCCGCGCATGAGAAGGACACGCTCGACGCGGTGGTCGAGGCGCGCGCCAAGGCAACGCAGATCACCGTGACGCCGGAAACGCTGAAGGACCCGGAAGCGTTCAAGAAATTCCAGGATGCCCAGGCAGGGCTGACCAGCGCGCTGTCGCGGCTGATCGCCGTGTCGGAGGCCTATCCCGACCTCAAGGCCAACCAGAATTTCCTGGCGTTGCAGGCGCAGCTCGAAGGCACGGAGAACCGCATCGCGGTAGCGCGGCGCGACTACATCCAGGCGGTCAGGGACTATAATCTGACCCTGAGGACGTTCCCGTCGGTGCTGTGGGCCACACTCTGGTTCCGCGGCAACGAGCCCTTCGCCAATTTCACCGTCGCCGAAGACAAGATGCAGCCGCCGAAGGTCGATTTCGGCACCAAGCAGGGCGGGTGAACGAGCAATTTAGCGGGTCTGGTCCGTGTCGACCTTGAGTTCCGTCACACCCCCCTCTGTCCTGCCGGACATCTCCCCCGCAAGGGGGGAGATCGGCTGTGATCACGGCTTTCGCCAATCTCCAATACTCAAGGGCGGGAGCCAGCGGCGAAACTGCCAATCTCCCCCCTTGCGGGGGAGATGTCCGGCAGGACAGAGGGGGGCGCGAAGGAACGCTTGCCTAAACACTCTTGGCCTTCTTCTCTGCCTCCTCCTTCTGCCCCTCACCGTCTTCGCCGCCGATCTCCCCGCTCTCACCGGGCGTGTCGTCGACAATGCTGGCATCATCGATGCCGCGACAAAAGCGGCGTTGACGCAGAAGCTTGCAGATTTCGAGACAAAGGGTTCCGACCAGATCGTCGTCGTCACTATTCCGAGCCTCGGCGGCGAGGAGATCGAGCCTTACGCCAACCGGCTGTTCCGCTTCTGGAAGCTCGGCCAGGCCAAGGAGAACAACGGCGTCCTGCTGCTGGTCGCGCCGAACGACCGCAAGATGCGCATCGAGGTCGGGTACGGGCTGGAAGGCACGCTGACCGACTTGCACACCAAGCTGATCATCGAGAACGATATGGTGCCAGCCTTCCGGGCAGGCGATTTCTCAGGTGGCATCAGCAAGGCCGTCGATGACATGATCATGGTGCTGGAGGGCAATCCGGAGGAACTGGAAGCGCAAGGCAAGCGCAACCAGCAGGCACCCTTCAATCCCGACAACCTGTTCTTCGCCATCTTCATCGGCATCTGGGCGATCATTTTCTTCGGCGGCATCGCGGCTTCTGTCCTGCCGCCGATCTTCGGCCAGAAGCTTGGGCCGGGCCGCTACCGCTGGCTCGGCATGACCTTCGAGCCTGGCCGGCGCTCCTCATCCGGTGGTGGCTGGTCTTCCGGAAGTTCCGGCGGTGGTTGGTCTTCGGGTGGCGGTGGCGGCGGTTTTTCGGGCGGCGGCGGCTCGTCCGGCGGCGGCGGTTCGTCAGGAGGCTGGTAAGGCAACGGCATGGCGACTCGACCGATCAGCCCGCAGGACCATGAACGCATCGCCGACGCGATCCGCGCCGCCGAGGCCAGCACCGACGGCGAAATCTACTGCGTCGTGGCGCGTGCCAGCGACGGCTATTTCTCCCCCGCCGCCTTGATGGCGACACTCGGCATGCTGATCGTCAGCCTCGCCGTCGCCTATGGGCTGGAGGCATGGTGGCTCGCCATCCGCCTGCCGCATTTCGTCATCGCCGAGCTTCTGGCGCTGGCCAGCGTGCTGGCGCTGTTGTGGGCGCTGCCTGGCCTGCGCATCCATATGGTGCCACGGCGGCTGCGCTATCAGGCGGCACACGCCAACGCGCTCAAGCAGTTCCTTGCCCGCAACGTCCATCGCACCACGGCGCGCACCGGCGTGCTGATCTTCGTCTCGATCGCCGAACGCTATGCAGAGGTGGTCGCCGATTCGGGTATCGACGCAAAGGTCGGCCAGCATGTCTGGGATAGCGTCGTGCGGGATCTCACCGCGCATGCCGGCGACGACCGGCTTGCCGACGGTTTCGTCAAGGCGATCGAGCAGGTGGGGTCAGTGCTGGCCGAGCACTTCCCGGTCACCCCGGACGATAGCAACGAGCTCGACGACCATCTGGTCGAAATCTGAAAAGCCCGCCCGCCGCGCTTCGGTTCTCGAAAACCACGTTATGCGCCTCGGCTGAACGCGATTTCAGATGGCCTTGCCCTGTCAGCAGTGTCTGGACCGGTTGCAAGAAAGCGATCGGCGGGCCGCCCTGACTCTTTGCAATCGGGCGATGCGGGTTTATGGTTAACAAATCATGAATACGCTGACGATCGACATCCGCAAAGCCGAACCGCGCGACGCCGGCGCCATCGCCGAAGTGCATCTCGAGGCCTGGCGCGGCGCCTATAGCGGCATCATTCCGCATCGCACGCTGACATCGATGATCAACCGCCGCGGCGCCGACTGGTGGGCGAATGCGATTCGCCGCGCCGCCACCGTCCTGGTCGTCGAGATCGGCGGCACGATCGCCGGCTATGCGACGATCGGCAAGAACCGCGCCCGGGAACTCAAGCAGCAGGGCGAGATCTACGAATTGTACTTGCGCCCGGAATATCAGGGCATCGGCCTTGGCCGGCGGCTGTTTTCGGCGGCCAGGACACGTCTCGCCGACCATGGCCTGAAAGGCATGGTGGTGTGGGCGCTGGAAGACAACCAGAACGCGCTGGCTTTCTATGCCGGTGCCGGCGGCCGCGACATTGCCGAAGGCGTCGAGATCTTCGAGCAGAAAGCGTTGAAGAAAGTCGCTTTCGTCTGGGAGTGACTGCCCAGAGATGGTCCCGGAAGGCGAAGCCTCAGGGACGCATCCCGCGCAAAAATCACGACGCTGAAACATCTTGTGCTGATTGTTGAACGCGTCGAACGCCGTCGCGTCTCACCTGACATACGTGAACACCATTCGCCGCATTGCGCCATTTTGCGCCGCCCGCTATCGGTCTCCCAACCGAGAGAGGGACAAAGCCATGCGCATCGAAGCCATAGCCACCGGAAAGAATCCGCCTGAAGACGTCAACGTCATCATCGAGGTGCCGATCGGCGGCGAGCCGATCAAGTACGAAATGGACAAGGAGGCCGGCACGCTGTTCGTCGACCGCTTCCTGCACACCTCGATGCGCTATCCCGGCAATTACGGCTTCGTGCCGCACACGCTGTCGGGCGACGGCGATCCGATCGACGTGCTGGTCTGCAACACGCGCGCGCTGGTGCCGGGCTGCGTCATCAATGTGCGGCCGATCGGCGTCCTGATCATGGAAGACAATGCCGGCCAGGACGAGAAGGTCATCGCCGTGCCGTCGCCGAAGCTGACGCTGCGTTACGAGAACGTCACCGAATACACGCATTTGCCCGAGATCACCCGCCATCAGGTGCAGCACTTCTTCGAGCACTACAAGGATCTCGAGCCCGGCAAATGGGTCAAGATCGAGGGCTGGCACGATTCCAAATACGCCAAGAAGATGATCATGGACGCGGTCGACCGCGCCAAGGCGAGCAAGTAGGCTAATTATCGACCCGGCCGAAGGGCGGCACATCGCCGATGACGGTGTGCCTGTCCTTGCCGCAGACGAAGCTGCGCGCCTTCTCGTCGGCGAGCTTGCGCGAGATGGCTGCCAAGCCCAATTGTCAGCGTCTGCGCCGCCCCTCATCCGCCTACCGGCACTTTCTCCCTTATAGTGACGGGGAGAAGGGGACGTCCGCTACCTCGGCGCTCTCTTTGCAACGCCGTCGATTGGCGAAATCGATGATGAGAGGATGCCGGCAGGCAGGTGAGGGGCTGCGCCAGCGCCTGAAAGTCTTATTTCTTCAGGCTTGCTTCGATCAGCAGGTCGGCGTTGCGGGCGACCGATTGCGCCGGGCCGCCGAGGCCGAACAGCTGGCCGCTGATATAGGCGCCCTCGATGAGCAGCAGCAGCCCGTCGCCCAGCGTATCGGCGTCTGGCGCGCCCATCGCGGCGGCCATGGCGCGCAGCCTGCGTCGCAGTTCCTGCTTGTTGTCCTCGCTTACCACGCGCGCCGGATGGCCGCGCTCGGGATATTCGACGGCCGCATTGGTCATGCCGCAGCCGCGATAATCCGGTTTCTGCGTGCGCTTGCCGACGCGGGTGAGGAAGGCGATGATCTGCGCGCGCGGATTGCCCGGATGTGCGTTGACGGCCTCGTCGAAGCGCTCCCAGAACTCAAGGTCGTATTGCCTGAGATAGGACGCGGCCAGTTCGTCCTTCGAGGGGAAACTGCGATAGAGGCTCGGTTTGGTGACGCCGGCACGCTTGACGATCTCGTCGACGCCGATCGCTCTTATGCCGCGCCGGTAGAACAGGTCATAAGCCACGTCGAGGATCTTCTTGGCGGCCTTCGGCGGCGCCGATGCATGACCGTCGCTGATGGTCAGTTCAATATTTTTGTCGGTTGGCATCGTGGGACTCGATTGACAATGTTACCGATCGGTACGTATACATGCTCCCATCTTGCAACGTACCGGTCAGTAACATGATAACTCAATCCCGTCCGTTTGGCCAGCGCTACGCTTTCGTCGTGGTCGGTGTCATCTTCCTCTGCCTGCTGATCGCGGCCGGGCTTCGTTCCGCGCCTTCCGTCATGATGCTGCCGCTCGAAAGCAGCTTCGGCTGGCGGCGCGACACGATCTCGCTGGCCGCCGGCGTCGGTATCCTGCTCTACGGTCTGACCGGTCCGTTCGCCGCCGCGCTGATGGAGCGGATCGGGCTGCGCCGCACGCTGCTTGCTGCGTTGGTGGTGATGTCGGCTTCGACGGCACTCAGCCTTTTGATGACCAAGCCGTGGCACCTGTTCATCACCTGGGGCGTCTTCTCCGGCATCGGCTCCGGTGCCGTCGCCAGCGTGCTCGGCGCCACGATCGTCAACCGCTGGTTCAAGACCAATCGCGGCTTGGTCATGGGGCTAATGTCGGCCTCGAGCGCCACCGGCATGCTGATTTTCCTGCCGTTGATCGCTTCCCTCGCGCAATCGGGCGGCTGGAAGCCGGTCGCAATCGCGGTCGCGGTCGCCACCGCCTGCCTCCTGCCCCTGGTCTGGCTGCTGGTGCCGGAGCGTCCGGCCTCGATCGGCATGGTTCGCTATGGCGCCGGGGCCGATGACGTGCCGCCGGTCTCGCCGGCATCGCAGGGCAACTTCCTGGCGCACACGCTCAACACGCTGCGCCGCGCCGCTGGCACGCGGGTATTTTGGTATCTGTTCGCCACTTTCTTCGTCTGCGGCTTCACCACCAACGGTCTGGTCGGTACGCATCTCATCGCCTTCTGCGGCGATATGGGCATCGGCGAGGTGCAGGCCGCCGGCCTGTTGTCGATGATGGGCATTTTCGATCTGATCGGGACGACGCTGTCCGGTTGGCTCACCGACCGGTTCGATCCGCGCAAGCTGCTCGGCGTCTATTATGCCATCCGTGGCCTATCGCTGATCTATCTGCCTTATTCCGGCTTCTCGGCGACCAGCCTGATCATCTTCGCGGTGCTCTACGGCCTCGACTGGATCGCCACCGTGCCGCCGACGCTGCGGCTCGCCAACGAAGCCTTCGGCGATCGCAGCGGGCCGATCGTGTTCGGCTGGATCGTCGCCGGCCACCAGGTCGGGGCTGCAACCGCCGCCGCCTTCGGCGGCACCATGCGCGAGTTGCAGGGCAATTACGAACTGGCCTTCCTGATCGCCGGCATGACGGCGATCGCCGCGGCGTGTCTCTCGCTTTTGATCAACACCAGCCGGCCGGCATTCGATCCCGAGCCGCAGGCGGCTTGAGCTGCCGATCTCCCCCCTTGAGGGGGAGATGGCCGCGAAGCGGCCAGAGGGGGTCGGTTCGACTAGACTCGACCCTTATCGCGGGCGGAAAAGGTTGGCGCTCTACGCGAGGCGACCCCCTCTGTCGCCTTCGGCGACATCTCCCCCTCGAGGGGGGAGATTGGCAGCTGTTATCAAAACTTCATGGTTTCGAAATGCGTCTGCAACACTGACGCCGGACCTTGGTGGCACCTTCAACGCCACCAGGAGACAGCCATGAACAAGCTTTCGATGACCCGCCGCGCCTTCGTCACTTCGGCCAGCGCGGCTGGTCTGCTCGGCGCCTCGGGTCTCGCATTGCCCTATTATTCCCGCGCCAGCCAGCGTCCGGCCTTCACCCATGGCGTCCAGTCCGGTGATGTCGACGCCGTCAGCGGCATGGTCTGGACCCGTACCGACCGCCCCGCGCGCGTCATGTTCGAAGTGTCCACGACGGAAAGCTTCGCCAATGCGACAAAGCTGGCACCGCTCGACACCTCGCCGGCCAGCGACTACACGGTCAAGCGGCTGCTCACCGACCTCGCCTCCGACCAGGACATCTTCTACCGCATGTCGGCGGCCGATCTTTCCGACATCAATGCCGTCTCCGACCCGATCGTCGGCCGTTTCCGCACCGCGCCGTCCTCGAAGCGCGACGTGCGCTTCGCCTGGTCGGGCGATACCGCCGGCCAGGGCTGGGGCATCGACGAGACCGGCATGAAGACCTATTCCACCATCGCCAAGCATACGCCGGACTTCTTCCTGCATTCGGGCGACACCATCTATGCCGACGGCGCGATGAAGGACGAAGTCGACCTGCCCGGCGGTGGCAAGTGGAAGAATGTCGTTCTCATCGACGGCAAGCGCAAGGTGGCCGAGACGCTGGACGAATATCGCGACCAGTGGAAGTACAACATGATGGACAAGAACGTGCTGGAACTCAGCGCCATCTGCCCGACCTTCTACCAGTGGGACGACCATGAGGTGCTGAACAACTGGTCGGATTCGAAGAACCTCAGTGCCGACGATCGCTACAAGGAGAAATCCATCCACGTGCTAGCGGCCCGCGCCGCGCGCGCCTTCCACGAGATGACAACCATCCGCTACGAGCCGTCGGAGCCGGGCCGCGTCTATCGCAAGATCGCCCACGGACCGCTGCTCGACGTGTTCTTCCTCGACATGCGCTCCTATCGCGGCCCCAACGGCCCCGACATGGAGGATACCATGACGCCGCAATCGCGCATGCTCGGCGAGCAGCAGACGAAATGGCTGAAGCGCGAGTTGACGAACTCGAAGGCGACCTGGAAGATCATCGCCGCCGACATGCCGCTCGGCCTCGTCGTCTGGGACGACGCGACCAAGAAGGCCGGCGCCGAAGCGGTCAGCAATGGCGACAGTGGCGCGCCGAAAGGCCGCGAGCTAGAATTCGCCGACCTGTTGCGCTACATCAAGAACGCCGGCATCACCAACACCGTCTGGCTCACCGCCGACGTCCATTACACGGCTGCGCATTACTACAATCCGGACAAGGCGCAGTTCCAGGACTTCAACCCATTCTGGGAGTTCGTCTCCGGTCCGATCCACGCCGGCACCTTCGGCCCCAACAATTTCGACATGACCTTCGGCCCCGAGCTGAAGTTCATCAAGGCGCCGACCGCGGAGCAGGGCCAGAACCTGCCGCCGTCAGCCGGGCTGCAGTTCTTCGGTCTGGTCGATATATCCGGCGCCACCGAGCAGCTGACGGTGCGGTTGATGGATCGTGACGACAACGAGCTTTACAAGGTCACGCTCGACCCTGTGCGGTCTGCGTGAGGCGACCTGGGACGGCTGTTGAAGCAGCCGTCAATCCGGGTAGCAGACCATCGGAATATGCGGCCAGACGGCGGCGTCGCAGTTGGCGGCGTCCTGCCTTTGCTTGAAGGCGGTGCTGACCGGGCCGGTCACCATGGGGTCAACGCCATCGGGCGCGTCGGCGAAGACCTGCTGGGCCGACGAGGTATCTGTCGGAAGAACAGGGCGTGCTTCCTTCAGCGCCGCGGCCGACTGCGCGGCGTTGGCCGCCAGCAGGACGGCAAAGGCCGCCGAAGCGACGAACGGCCAAAAACGGTTGAGTTTATCGGTCATGACGTTCGAACTGCCGGGCCCTCAAAAGGTTCCCGCCTTGGTTAACAAAACCATCTCACATGGAGATGCTTAAGATTTGATGATTATTTGGTATCGCGCTTCCTCTTTCGCAAATGCGAAAAACCCTGTATGAGCCGCGCAACCGAAAGAGGCGGCGCCTTTGGCCTGCTGCCTGCAACGCTCCCGAGACCAGAACATGAAACTCCGTAATATCGCGATCATCGCGCACGTCGACCATGGAAAGACTACCCTTGTCGACCAGCTTTTGAAGCAGTCCGGCTCTTTCCGCGACAACCAGCGCGTCGCCGAGCGCGCCATGGATTCCAACGACCTCGAAAAGGAGCGCGGCATCACCATCCTTGCCAAGGCGACCTCGGTCGACTGGAAGGATACGCGCATCAACATCGTCGACACGCCCGGCCACGCCGATTTCGGCGGCGAGGTCGAGCGCATCCTGTCGATGGTGGATTCGGCCATCGTCCTGGTCGATGCCGCCGAAGGCCCGATGCCGCAAACCAAGTTCGTCGTCGGCAAGGCGCTCAAGGTCGGCCTGAAGCCGATCGTCGTCATCAACAAGATCGACCGGCCGGATGCGCGCCATGTCGAGGTGGTCAACGAGGTGTTCGACCTTTTCGCCGCGCTCGACGCCACCGACGAGCAGCTCGACTTCCCGATCCTCTACGGTTCAGGCCGCGACGGCTGGGTGTCGGAAAATCCGGAAGGCCCCAAGGATCAGCAGCTCGCGCCGCTGTTCGACCTCGTCATCAAGCATGTGCCGGCGCCGACCGTTCATCCCGGCCCGTTCCGGATGATCGGTACCATCCTGGAGGCCAATCCCTTCCTCGGCCGCATCATCACCGGCCGCATCGAGAGCGGCACGCTGAAGGCCAACCAGCCGGTCAAGGTGCTGCACCATGACGGCACCCAGATCGAAACCGGCCGCATTTCCAAGATCCTCGCCTTCCGCGGCCTCGAGCGCCAGCCGATCGAGGAAGCCCAGGCGGGCGACATCGTCGCCATTGCCGGTCTGTCCAAGGGCACCGTCGCCGACACGTTCTGCGACCCCAGCGTGACCGAGGCGCTGCATGCGCAGCCGATCGATCCGCCGACCGTGACCATGTCCTTCCTCGTCAACGACAGCCCATTGGCCGGCACCGAAGGCGACAAGGTGACCAGCCGCGTCATCCGCGACCGCTTGCTGCGCGAGGCCGAAGGCAATGTCGCGCTCAAGATCGAGGAATCGCCCGACAAGGATTCGTTCTTCGTTTCCGGCCGTGGCGAATTGCAGCTCGCGGTGCTGATCGAGACGATGCGCCGCGAAGGGTTCGAGATCGCCGTGTCGCGTCCGCGCGTCGTCATGCAGAAGGGCGAAAACGGCGAACTGCTGGAGCCGGTCGAGGAAGTCGTCATCGACGTCGATGAGGAGCATGCCGGCGTCGTCGTGCAGAAGATGTCGGAGCGCAAGGCCGAGATGGTCGAACTGCGCCCCTCGGGCGGCAACCGCCAGCGCATCGTCTTCCATGCGCCGACGCGTGGCCTGATCGGCTACCAGTCGGAACTTTTGACCGACACGCGCGGCACCGCCGTCATGAACCGGCTGTTCCACGCCTATGAGCCCTACAAGGGCGAGTTGCCCGGCCGTACCAATGGCGTGCTGATCTCCAACGAGCAGGGCGAATCGGTCGCCTATGCCATGTGGAACCTGGAAGACCGTGGCCCGATGGTCATCGACCCCGGCGTCAAGGTCTATCAGGGCATGATCATCGGCATCCATTCCCGCGACAACGACCTCGAAGTGAACGTGCTGAAGGGCAAGAAGCTGACCAACATCCGCGCCGCCGGCAAGGACGAGGCGGTCAAGCTGACCCCGCCGATCCGCATGACGCTGGAACGCGCGCTGGCCTGGATCCAGGACGACGAACTGGTCGAGGTGACGCCGAAGACCATCCGCCTGCGCAAGCTCTATCTCGACCCAAACGAGCGCAAGCGCTTCGAGAAGTCGGCCAAGGCGGTCGGCGCGGCTTAATTTCCGTTCCTCCATTTGAAAAGGGGTGGGGCACACCAGTGCGCCGCCCCTTTTTCATTTTCATCCGAGGGCTGCCGCGATAATGGTCTGCCGATCAGGTTCGCCGGTCAGGTCGATACGCAATGTCGTTCCTTCGCGGGCCGGCTTGCGCAGGGCTTTTGCGCCGCCTGGATCGACGAGCAGCAATCGCCGCTCTTCCAGCGCCTGAAGCCTTGATCGCGAGATGCCGAGTTCGTTGGCGAGCAGACGGTCGAGCCGGAGCGACGTCGGCATTTCCAACCCAAGCCAGAGTTCCAACGCTGTCGCGGTTTCCGTTGTCCCTCCAACCGCCCGCTTGAGCACGGCGACGTCGGGAAACTCCTCGACACGTCCCACCTTGTCGCGCAGGGCGTCGATGTCGAAGGCGTGGCGCCGCGCCAGCCCCGGATCGTTGCTTTCGAGCGCCCGCAAGAGCATCGGCTCGATGTCGCGGCGGTTGCGGCGTTCGAAAATGCCGAAATTCCAGGAATTGTCGCAGTCGATGCAGCGATAGATCAGCCACACGTCGATGCGCTTGCCGTTGGCGTTGACGCGGAACTTGCCGCTGCTGCGATAGGCCTTCAGGCCGCCGCAGCGATTGCAGTTGATAAGCGGTCGAGGTGCGATCCCAGGCGCGATCGTCCATTGGATGCAAGTGGTAGAAGACATGCCGGTAAGCCCTTCCCGGGGGGAAGTTCTTCAGGTCGGCTCTGTCGAGATGCCCATGCGGGCGCGGCGTGGCGGTAGGCTGCGGAGATCGGAAGTCAGGTGTCGCTGGTCAAAAGCGCGCGACTGCGGTTCAGCAATGCCAAACCGGTCTCGAACCGCCGCCCAGAGAACACATGAACATAAAACAGGCACCGCGAATGCGGCGCCATGCAGTGTGGTCGGGGGAGTTGACGAGACCGGCGGTTACTGAGGCAAAGTGAAGCTCGAAATGGGTGTCGGGGCGGCTCTTCTAGCGGCGCGATGCGGGCTCGGCAAGGGGGCCCTGCGAGCCCAAGCCTTGCATGTCTGCACCTATGGCCCGCATTGTCTTACCTTTGCCAGAGCCGCAGCTGTCGGGTTATCATGGTTGATCGACCCTGAAATAAGCGGAAATCCTGCCATGCACCTCACCTCGCTCCTGATCTTCGCCGCTGCCTTGTTCGTTGCCGCCGGTTCGCCAGGTCCATCGATCGCGGCGCTCGTCGCACGCGTCATCTCGAAAGGATTCCGCGACGTTTTTCCGTTCCTGCTCGCCATGTGGATCGGCGAGGGCATGTGGCTGTCGCTGGCGGTGTTCGGGCTGGCTGTCGTCGCGCAGACCTTCCACCTTGCCTTCGTCATTGTGAAATGGGTCGGCGTTGCCTATCTCGCCTATCTCGCCTGGAAGATGTGGACAGCTCCGGTGGATGCCAAGGAAGGCGAGATGCCGCGCGAGGATTCGCCCGCCAAGCTGTTCCTCGCCGGCATGGCGGTGACGCTCGGCAATCCCAAGATCATGATGTTCTACCTGGCATTGCTGCCAACCATCATCGACCTCGCCTCGGTCAGCGTCATCGGCTGGGCCGAACTGACGGCGACCATGGCGGTGGTGCTGATCGCCATCGATCTCGCCTGGGTGCTCGCCGCCTCGCAGGCGCGCAAGCTGCTGAGGAGCAAGCGCGCCATGAGGATCGCCAACCGCGTCAGCGCCACGACGATGGCCGGGGCCGCGGCGGCGATCGCGGCGCGGTCGTAAGCATCATCCGAGCCGAAGCACCGCGTCGGCGAAAAGTGGAAATCGTCTTCTTCTGCTTCGCAGACTTTCGGCTCGGAAAGATCATGCTCAACAGAAGAAGCGTCACATCATTTCGATGATCGGCGCGATCTCGATGCTGCAGTTGGGCATGGCCAGCATCGGGCAGCCCTTGGCCTTGTCGGCGGCATCGTCGATGTCCTTGGCCTCGATGATCGAATAGCCGCCCGTCGGATTGCTGCCGCCATTGTTCTCGACCTTGCCGCCCGGCAGCACGGTCTTGGACATGCCGACCGGATTGCCGCCGTCGACCACGGCCGAGCCCAGTTTGCCGAACCAGCCATTCCAGGCGTCCATCGCGGCTTTCCGCTCGGCTTCCGTCGCCGGCATCTTGCCGGAGCCATGATAGACGTAGAGAAACTTCGCCATGTTCTTCTCCCTTGATCAGCGGCATCGAACCAGCATGCGGCCATGCCGCCCGGCGATCATCGGACCAAAAAGGCCGACACGCAATGAGAATTAGGCAGCTCTAATATGCGGTTCTGATGGGAACCCGGCTCGTCACCGCGCCATGGCGTGGTATTCGTCATTCGGGCGCATGTCGATCGCCGCTGCCACCCGGTTCGACATGTTGAAGAAGGCAGCCGTCGAAGCGATGTCCCAGATGTCGCGGTCGCTGAAGCCGGCCTTGCGAAGCGTGGCCCGGTCGGCCTCGACGATCTTGGCCGGCTCCTCGGTCAGCTTGACGGCGAAGTCAAGCATCGCCGTCTGCTTCGGCGAGAGATCGGCGGCGCGGAAATTCATCACCATCATCTCGCCGAGCGAAGGGTCGCCGGACAACTGGCGCACCGCCGCGCCATGAGCGGTCAGGCAGTAGTAGCACTGGTTGATGGAGGAGACGGCGACCGCGATCATCTCGCGCTCCAGCTTCGACAGGCCGGAATCGCCGAGCATCAGATCGTTGTACATGTCGGTGAAGGCGCGCAGTTTCTTGTCATCGAAGGCATAGGCCTTCAGCACGTTGGGAACCAGCCCGAGCTTCTCCTCGCATTTGGCGAAATAGGCTTTTGTCGGCTCGCTCAGTTCCCCCGTATCGAGATCAAGCGCGGTGATTTTGCCGGTCATGGTTTGTTTCTCCTCGTCGGGCGATGCCTTGCCGCCGAATTCCCAGAATTCTTGGCAAGCCGTCAAACCTTTGTCGCCAAATGGCGGTCATCTGCTACCATAGTCACAAAAGCATACGACGGGAGGCAAGAAGCGTCATGGCCAGCGTGAAATCCGCAGCTAAGTCGAAGAAGAGGGCAACGGCGGCGGCGAAGACGGAGGACAGGCCAGCCAGGCTTGCCGATTACCTGCTCGCCCGCGCGCCGGCGGAAGACATCGCCGCCTATCAAGTGGGGGACCTGGAACGCGCCGCCGACCTCGCCGGCCAGGCGGTAGCCCGTCACAAGAAAGGCGAGTGCGTCGTCGCCGTCGAGAGCGATCCGGGCGTCGCCCGAGAAGGCCGCCCGGTCACGGTCATCACGGTCGTTAATGACAACATGCCGTTCCTGTTCGACTCCATCCTTGGCGAGATCACCGAGACCGCCGGCGAGCCGACCCTGGTCACCCATCCGGTCATCACCGTGCGTCATGGCAAAGGCGGTGTCGAGGAAATCCTCGGCGACGGCAATTTCGCCAGGGACGACGGCAGCCACGACCGGCTGAGCGTCATCCACGTCCATATCCCGCGGCTGACCGCGGAGGCGGCAAACGCCTTGACCGAGCGGCTGCGCAAGATGCTTGGCCAGGTGCATGCGGCCGTCAACGACTGGAAACCGATGCTGGCCCGGCTCGATCAGGCGATCTCGGAGTTCCGCTATTCGGCTGTGCCGCTCGACAAGAAGAATGTTGCCGAGGCGATCGCCTTCCTGGAGTGGCTGCGCGACGACAATTTCACCTTCCTCGGCATGCGCGAGTTCAAATATACCGGCGGCGAGGAAAGCGGCACGCTGGAGCGCGCCGACAAGCCCGGCCTTGGTATCCTGTCCGATCCCGACGTGCTGGTGCTCAGACGCGGCACTGAAGCGGTGACGACGACGCCTGAGATTCGCGCCTTCCTGCACGGGCCGGAGCCGCTGATCGTCACCAAGGCCAATGCCAAATCTTCCGTGCACCGCCGCATCTATCTCGATTACATCGGCGTCAAGACCTACACCACCAAGGGCGCGTTGTCGGGCGAACTGCGCATCGTCGGCCTGTTCACTTCGACCGCCTACACGCGCTCGGTAATGAAGATCCCGTATCTCAGGTCGAAGGCGGAAACCATTATCGCCAAGTCCGGTTTCGACCGGCACGACCATTCCGGCAAGGCGCTGATCAACGTGCTGGAGAGCTATCCGCGCGACGAATTGTTCCAGGTGCCGGTGCCGATCCTGAGGAAGCACGCCGCGGCCATCCTCGGCCTGATCGAGCGGCCGCGGGTCAGGGCGCTGGTGCGCGCCGACCAGTTCGACCGCTTCGTCTCGATCCTCGTCTTCGTGCCGCGCGACCGCTACGACAGCGTGGTGCGCGAGAAGGTCGGCGCCTATCTCAAGACCGTGTTCGAAGGCCGGCTGTCGGCCTATTACCCAGCCTTCCCGGAAGGCGGGCTGGCGCGTGTCCACTTCATCATCGGCCGCTCCGGCGGCAAGACGCCAAAAGTCGAGCAGGCGACGATCGAGGCGGCGATCCGCGACATCGTCCGTACCTGGGAGGACGCCCTTTCCGAGGCGGCGGAGGCCAGCGGCAGCGACCCGGCGTTGAAAGCCATCGCCGCAAGGCTGCCGGAGAGCTACCGCGATTCGTTCAGCGCGGCGGTGGCGCTGGTCGATGCCGGGCGCATCGCCAAGATCAGCGCCGCCAATCCGATCGCCATCGACTATTATCGCCACGGCGAGCAGAAGCCGCAGCAGGCGGCGCTGAAGATCTATCACCATGGCAGCCCGGTGGCGTTGTCGCGGCGTGTGCCGGTGTTGGAAAACATCGGCTTCCGGGTGATCAGCGAGCGTACGTTCGAGGTCGGCGACGACGTGACCGGCATGGTCTTCATCCACGACATGGAGCTGGAGAACAGCTACGGCAAGCCGATCGATCTTGCCGATGGCGGCGCGCTGTTCGAGGACGCGTTCCTGTCGGTCTGGCGCGGCGACGTCGACAATGACGGTTATAACGGCCTTGCCCAGACCGCCGGCCTGTGGTCTGAAGAAATTACCATCCTGCGCGCCTATGGCCGCTATCTGCAGCAGGTCGGCATTCCGCAAAGCCAGGATTTCATCGCTGCCGCACTCAACCGCTACCCGGAGATCGCGCGCGGCCTGCACGAGCTTTTCATCGCCCGGCTTGGGCCGACGGCGGAGACGGAAGGCGCCGTGGCGGCAAAGCACCTCAAGGCCAAGATCAAGGATGCCTTGGAAGATGTGCCCAACATCGATGACGACACCATCATCCGGCGCTACCTGAATTTGGTGGAAGCCTCGCTGCGCACCAATCATTTCGTTGCCGATACGAAGCAGAAGGGTCAATCGCTGGCGATCAAGCTCGACTCGCAAGCGGTCGAGGGATTGCCGGCGCCACGGCCGTGGCGGGAGATCTTCGTCTACGGCTCCGAGGTCGAGGGGCTGCATCTGCGCTTCGGGCCGGTGGCGCGTGGCGGCCTGCGCTGGTCGGACCGCGCCCAGGACTACCGCACCGAAGTGCTTGGCCTGGTCAAGGCGCAGCAGGTCAAGAATGCCGTTATCGTGCCCGTCGGTGCCAAGGGCGGCTTCTTCCCCAAACGCCTGCCGGCGGGGGGCAGCCGCGACGCGATCTTCGAAGCCGGCACCTCGGCCTACAAGAACTTCGTCTCCAGCCTGCTGTCGATCACGGACAATATCGGGCTGGACGGTGTCATTCCGCCGGCTGGCGTGGTGCGTCGCGACCAGGACGACCCCTATTTCGTCGTCGCCGCCGACAAGGGCACGGCCACCTTCTCCGACACCGCCAATGCCATTAGCGAAAGCCATGGTTTCTGGCTGGACGATGCCTTCGCCAGCGGCGGCTCCGCCGGTTATGATCACAAGAAGATGGGCATCACCGCCAAGGGCGCCTGGGAAGCGGTCAAGCGGCATTTCCGCGAAATGAACCGCGACATCCAGACCTCGCCCTTCACCGTCGTCGGCGTCGGCGACATGTCGGGCGACGTGTTCGGCAACGGCATGTTGTTGTCACCGAAAACGCGGCTGATCGCCGCCTTCGACCATCGCGACATCTTCATCGATCCCGATCCGGACATGGAGGCCTCGATGGCCGAGCGCCAGCGCATGTTCGCGCTGCCACGGTCGAGCTGGCAGGATTATGACAAGACCAAGCTGTCGGAAGGCGGCATCATCGTCTCGCGCAGCCAGAAGTCGATCACCTTGCCGGCCGCGGCTGCGGCGGCGATCGGCCTTGCCAAGACGACCGCCACGCCGGTCGAGATCATGACCGCCATCCTCAAGGCGCCGGTCGACCTTTTGTGGTTCGGCGGCATCGGCACCTATCTGCGGGCCTCGACCGAGACCAATGCCGATGTCGGCGACAGGGCCAACGACGCCATCCGCGTCACCGCGCTCGACGTGCGCGCCAAGGTGATCGGCGAGGGCGCCAACCTCGGCGTCACCCAGCGCGCGCGCATCGAGTTCGGCATGAATGGCGGCCGCTGCAATTCCGACGCCATCGACAATTCGGGCGGCGTCAACTGCTCCGACGTCGAGGTCAACATCAAGATCGCGCTTGCATCCGCCATGCGCAAGGGATCGCTGACCCGTCCGGCACGCAACAAGCTGCTGGCCGAGATGACCGACGAGGTCGGCGGGCTGGTGCTGTCCAACAATTACGAGCAGACGCTGGCGCTTTCGATCGCGCGCAAGCGCGGCCTCGCCGACATCGCGCATCAGGCCCGGTTCATGTCCGCGCTCGAAGCGCGCGGCCTGCTCGACCGTGCCGTGGAAACGCTGCCGTCCCCGGCGGCACTTGCAGAGCGTGAGGCACGCGGCGAGCCGCTGACCAGGGCCGAGCTCGGCGTGCTGCTCGCCTATGCCAAGATCGTTCTGTTCTCCGACATCGTCGCCAGCGACGTGCCGGACGACGCGCATTTCGACCGTGATCTGATGGGCTATTTCCCGGACCGGATGGCGAAGAAATACGCCACCGAGATCCATGGTCACAGGCTGCGCCGCGAGATCATCGCCCGTGTCGTCGCCAACGACCTCGTCAATCGCGGCGGCCCGTCCTTCGTCAACCGGTTGCAGGAGGCAACGGGCCGCACCGCCGCCGATGTGGTGCGCACCTTCGCCGTGGTGCGCGACGGCTTTGCGCTGCCGGCGCTCTACCGCGAGATCGACATGCTCGACAACCAGATCGACGGCCAGGTGCAGCTCGATCTCTACCAGATTGTGAGCCGGCTCATCTATATGAGCAGCGGCTGGTATCTGAAGAACGATGCCGGCACGGCGCCGCTCGGCCAGCGCATCGCCGAATTGCAGGAAGCGCGCAAGGCGCTGGAACCCAAGCTCGTTCCCCTGCTGCCGGCGTTCTCGCGCGAGCGGATCGAGGAGAAGCGGCACGGGCTGTTCAAGGCCGGTGCGCCAGAAAGGCTGGCCGAGCAGCTGGCCTTGAGCGAAGTGGCGGAATTGATCCCCGACATCGCGTTGACGGCGCGCACGGCCGGTGCCGACATCGTCGCGGCCGCCAAGGCGTTCTTCGCCGTCAGCGATGCCTTCCGCATTCCGCGTGTCGAGGACGCCGCGCGCTCGATCACGCCGTCGGATTATTACGACCAACTCGCGCTGTCGCGCGCCACCGACACGATCGGCGCGGCGCGGCGCGGCATCGCGGTCGCCGCGCTCACCAGTCATGCCAAGGCGGCCGATCCGGTGGCCGCCTGGCTGGAAGCCGGCGGCGAGCGGGTGGCGCGCATCCGCGAGCGGCTGCAGGCGCTGACCGAGGGCGGCGACATCACCGTGTCGCGGCTGTCGGTGGCGTCCGGGCTGATGAGCGATCTGACGGGGATGTAGGATCGCTTACCCTCCCCCTCGTGGGGAGGGTCGCTGCGAAGCAGCGGGGTGGGGGCGGCGGCGCCAGACCCCACCCGGACCTTCGGTCCGACCTCCCCACAAGGGGGAGGTAGGGGTCAGCGCCTGTTTCCCGTTCACCGGAATTAGGGGCGGAAGCCGGTGAGTAGAGGCGCGACGCTTGTCATTTGCATGAGCATCGGAAACATGCAGACATGGCGCCCGACACGGGCCGAGCGGGTGCCAGGGGAGTCAGCATGGCGGTAGAGACAATGCAGCGGGCGTCCGGGCGCGGCATCTGGGGATGGATGTTCTTCGACTGGGCGGCGCAGCCGTTCTTCACGGTCGTCACCACCTTCATCTTCGGTCCCTATTTCGTTTCGCGCATGGCTGCCGACCCCAACACAGGCCAAGCGGTCTGGGGCTACGGCATCGCCGCGGCCGGGCTGGTCATCGCCGTGCTGTCGCCAGTCCTCGGCTCGATCGCCGACCAGACCGGGCCGCGCAAGCCGTGGATCACCTTCTTCGCCGCCATCAAGATCACCAGCCTTAGCTTGCTCTGGTTCGCCGCGCCCGGCTCGAACCTGTTCCTGATCGTGGCACTGTTCTCGCTGGCGTCTGTCGCGGCGGAATTCTCCACCGTGTTCAATGATTCGATGATGCCGCGGCTGGTGCCGAAGAGCGAGATCGGCCGCATCTCCAACACGGCCTGGGGCCTCGGCTATCTCGGCGGCATGATCGCGCTGATCTTCGTCGTCACCTGTCTGGCCGGCTCGCCGGAGACCGGCAAGACGATCATCGGCATCACCCCGCTGTTCGGGCTCGATCCGCATCTGGGCGAAGATGCCCGCGCCACCGGGCCGCTGTCGGCCGGCTGGTATTTCCTGTTCATCCTGCCGATGTTCTTCTTCACGCCGGACGCCATCAAGGGCATACCAATCGGGCCGGCGGTGCGCGAGGGCCTATCCGAGCTGAAATCGACGCTGGCCGAGGTGCGCCGGCGCGGCGGCATCTTCCGTTTCCTCGTCGCACGGATGATCTATCAGGACGGGGTCAACGCGCTGCTGGCGCTCGGCGGCACGTTCGCGGCGGGCATGTTCCACTGGTCGATCACCGAGATCGGCATGTTCGGCATCATTCTCAACATCGTCGCCATTTTCGGCTGCTGGATCGCGGCGCGGCTGGACACCGCGCTCGGCTCCAAGGCGGTGGTGATGATCGCGCTGGTGATGTTGTCGGTCGCCACCATCGGTATCATCTCGACGGGGCCGGGCTTCACCCTGCTCGGCCTGATACCGCTCTCGACAACCGATTCGGGCGGCCTGTTCGGCACGGCGGCTGAAAAAGCTTATATCCTGTACGGCCTGTTGATCGGCCTGGCTTTCGGACCGGTGCAGGCGTCGTCGCGCTCCTACATGGCGCGCAGCGTCACGGCGGCGGAATCCGGCCGCTATTTCGGCATTTATGCGCTGGCCGGCCGGGCGACCAGTTTCCTGGCACCGTTCCTGGTGGCGACCATCACCGCGCTCAGCGGTTCGGCGCGGCTCGGCATGGCGGTGATCATCCTGTTCCTCGGCATCGGCATGGCGATCCTGGTGAGGACGCCGTATCCGGCGGATCGGCCGGCGGGGCAATGAGGGGCGGCGCGACCTTCTGGATTAGTGCCTGAAATGCCGCACGCCGGTAAACACCATGGCGATGCCGTGTTCGTCGGCGGCGGCGATGACGTCATCGTCGCGCATCGAGCCGCCGGGCTGGATGACGGCGGTGGCGCCGGCTTCGATGGCCGACAGCAAGCCATCGGCGAAGGGGAAGAACGCGTCCGAAGCGACGACCGAGCCCTTGGTCAGCGGCTCCGAAAGACCAGCGGTCTCCGCCGCATCGAGCGCTTTGCGGGCGGCGATGCGTGAAGAATCGACCCGGCTCATCTGGCCGGCGCCGATGCCGACCGTGGCGCCGTCCCTGGCATAGACGATGGCGTTCGACTTGACGTGCTTGGCGACGCGGAAGGCGAATTTGAGGTCGGCCATTTCGGCCGGGGTCGGCGCGCGCTTGGTCACCACCTTCAGCTCGAGATCGTCGACGACGGCATTGTCGCGGCCCTGGACGAGCAGGCCGCCGGCTACGGACTTGACCATCGTGCCCGCCGCGCGCGGATCCGGCAGGCCGCCGGTGACCAGCAGGCGCAGGTTCTTCTTCGCCGCGACGATCGCCGCCGCCTCGTCGGTCGCATCGGGCGCGATGATCACTTCGGTGAAGGTTTTCACGATCTCCTCGGCGGCTTCGGCATCGAGGGTGCGATTCATGGCAACGATGCCGCCAAAGGCGGAGACCGGATCGCAGGCCAGCGCCTTGGCGTAAGCTGCCCTCAGCGACGCGCTCTCGGCGACACCGCAGGGGTTGGCATGCTTGATGATGGCGACCGCGGCGGACCGTGCCGGGTCGAATTCGCCCGCCAGTTCGAAGGCCGCGTCGGTGTCGTTGATGTTGTTGTAGGAGAGCTGCTTGCCCTGCAGCTGGCGCGCCGTGGCGACGCCTGGCCGCTTGTCGCCATTGACATAGAAGCCGGCGACCTGGTGCGGGTTCTCGCCGTAGCGCATCACCTCGGCCAGCCTGCCGCCGAAGGCGCGCCATGTCGGATGCTCGATCTCCAGCGCTTCGGCGAACCAGCTAGAGATCGCCGCGTCATAGGTGGCGGTGCGGGCAAAGGCCTTGGCCGCCAGCTTCTTGCGAAAATCCAGCGACAGCGAGCCGATGTTCATTTCCAGCGCGTTCAGCACCGAGGCGTAATCGCTGGGATCGGTGACGATGGCGACATAGGCGTGGTTCTTGGCCGAGGCGCGGATCATCGCCGGGCCGCCAATGTCGATGTTCTCGACGATCGCCGCATAGTCGGCGCCGGAGCGGCGGACTTCCTCGAACGGATAGAGATTGGAGACGACGAGGTCGATCGGCTCGATGCCGTATTTGCGCATCGCCGCGGCATGTTCGGGATCGTCGCGCACGCCGAGCAGCGCGCCGTGCACGGAAGGGTGGAGCGTCTTGACGCGGCCGTCCATGATCTCGGGGAAGCCGGTGAGTTCGGAGACGTCGCGCACCGTCATGCCGGCCTCGGCGATCGCCTTGGCGGTGCCGCCGGTCGAGACCAGCTCGACACCGGCCGCCGCCAATGCCCTGGCGAAGTCGATCAGGCCGGTCTTGTCGAAAACGGAGAGCAAAGCGCGCCGGACGGGTACGAGGTCCGGCGCGGGGATGTTCTTGGCGGCGATGGCCATGGGCGCGGCCTTTCACGGCTGGAGGGGCAAGCCCGCGCCGTAGCATATGGCATCAGGAAATCAAGCGCCAAGCTCAGTGGCGGCCAGCACGGTCAGTTGTTTTCGGCGTAGCCGGCGATGCGGGTGCGCGTCAGCTGCCAGTGGATCTCGGACACATCCGAAGCCTTGAAGGCGAGCACGATCTGCCGGCTGCGGCGCGGCCCGCCAAGGCCAGCGAAATAGATCGATTCCTCGACTTCGGGCGCCACTTCGCTTGACGTGAACACCCAGGTATCGGCCTGGTCGGCGGCCAGCACCAGGCGGTCGTGCTCGTCCTGCAGCAGGTTGATGTCGGGATGGACATGGAAGCGCACGGTGATGAAGTCACGGCCATTGTTGCGGATCGCGGCATTGCCGGGCCGTTGGAACCGGTCCCTGCCGGACAGCACATTGCCGTTCGACGACAGCTTCAGTTCGCGCTCATGCAGGAAGCCGAAACGCTGGACATAGCCGTCATGGCGGGCGACGAAGCCATGAACGCCCTTCTGGTCGGTGCGCTTGCATTGCACAAGCTGCGGGCCGCCTATCAGCGGCGAACCGAGCAGGTCGTTGACCCGCAGCGAATGGCTGAAGCGAGCCGACGAGGTGTCGTTGATGGTGGCGGTGGAGTGCGCGGCGGTGGCGCGCGCCAAAGGCCGGAACTCGGGGGCGCCATAGGTGTCGATGCCGGCATTGACGATGTAGTGCTGGCGGCCGGAGGACAATTCGAAGGCAAGACAGCCGGCGTGTGCCGCATTGGACACGTCGACCGGCGGCGGCAGGCCAGTGTCGGCAATGACGGTGGTGCCGCCCATGGACAGGCGCTCATAGCCCGAATGCGGTGCATGCAGCAGCGGCGCGCCTGCGGTGTCGTCGTGACGAAGGATGGTGGCGATGCGGTCGTGGATGGTGGCGCCCATGCCGTTGAAGCGGGCGAGGCTGCCATCCTGATGGCGGAAGAAGCGCAGCGCCGGCAGCATGCGGTCGATGGCGCCGATCAGCGCCTGGGGCGGGGCTTCCGCCTGGTTGGCGTAGGTCTGGCGCAGCGGCAAGAGATCCGCGAGGATTTCCAGCACCGTCATCGGATTGCGTGAGATATGGCCGCCATCGGCGAGAATCTGGCGGTTGAGTTCCTCGGCGAGGTTGCGGGTGGCGCCGCGCAGCGCCGAGGCCGGCGCCGGCAGCGAGAGTGCCGCGAAGGCCAATGCGATGCGGGCACGCAGCCGATCCTTGCCGTCGGGCATTTCACGCGCCATCGACCTGAGATAGCGGATCTGCATGGCCAGCGATTTCAGGAAGGCGCGATAGAAGGGAAACTCGGCACCCTGCAGCACGACGGAAGAATGTTGCAGCCAGGCGATGATGCGCTTGGCCGCCGTCCCGGGCTCCCAGGCAACGCCAGCAATATGGCTGCCATGCATGGCGATCCAGTCGGAAACCAGGGCGCGGGCGTTGGCGGCGGCAAGCTCGGTGCCGGCGGCCCGCATGTGGCGCAGCCAGCGAAAGCCATGCAAAGTCTTCTGCCAGCCGTGATTGGGCACATTGATCTGGAACGGCGACTTGCCGCCGGTTTCGACCAGATGCCCGGACAAGGGATAGCGGCCGTAATAGATCTCGAGCGCGATCTGCGGGTCGGCGAGGCGCAGGTCCGGTGGCGCGATCAGAACACGTTCAGGCGTGCGGCCGGAATAGCGCCAGCGATAGACCGGCCCGGCGCGCAGGCGTCGACGCGTCTTGCGCCAGAACTCCTTCGCGACCAGCGTCCACAGACGCGTCGTGTTGCCGGCAGCAAGTGCCAAAAGCCCTCCTGGTCGTCCTCAACCCCAAGCACGAGTTTACATGATTGAACGAGACGTGCGAAGGCGAATTCCCGGGAACGGCTGCGGTTCACCCGGTTTACCCAGGCTCTCCCTAAAAAAGTCAGCAAAATGCATTAGCCGGCTCTGCGCATGCGCGCGGCGAAGAAACCATCCAGGCCCGAGCGCTCCGGCGCGCCGAGGTCGAGATCGGCGGGCGTTGTGCGCAGCGTGCCTTGCACCGTCAGGAGCGAATCGATGCCGGCGATCTCGCCCTGCCGCAGCGGATCGTCGACGACCGTCGGCGTCTCTTTGAGAAAAGCGCGATAGAGCTCTTCGCCTTCGAGCGGGTCGAGCGAACAGTTGGAAAAGACGATCCTGCCGCCCGGTTTCACCAAGGTGACGGCGCGGGCGAGCAGCCTGCGCTGCAGGTCGGCGAGCTTTTCGACGTCGGCTGTGGTCTTGGTCCAGGGCACGTCGGGATGCCGGCGCACCGTGCCGGTCGAGGAGCAGGGCGCGTCGAGCAGCACGGCGTCGAACAATTCCCTTGGTTCGTAGTTGAGCAGGTCAGCCTGGACGATATCGGCGGTGAGCCCGAGACGATCGAGATTCTGCGCCAGCCGCGCCAGCCGGTTCTTCGAGGTGTCGACCCCGGTGACCCTGGCGCCGGCCAGGATCAACTGCGCGGTCTTGCCGCCGGGCGCGGCGCAGAGGTCGGCGACGCTCAGGCCGGTGACATCACCGAACAGCCGGGCGGGAAGGCTGGCGGCTGCATCCTGAACCCACCATGCACCTGCTTCGAAGCCGGGCAGTTCGGGGACGGATGCGCTGAGTTTTTCCACCCGCACCGTGCCGGTCGGCAGGACGATGCCGCCGAGCTTTTCGGCCCAGAGTTCGGGATCGGCCTTGACCGTGAAATCGACGGGCGCCTCGTGGCGATGGGCCGCGAGGATCTGCCTGGCCTTGTCCACGCCATAGGCGGCCTTCAGACGGTCGGAAAACCATTTCGGCGCTTCGTCGGTGGCGGCGAGAGCGGCGGGCAATTCGGTTTCCTTGGCACGCGCCAGCGTGCGCAGAACGCCATTCACCAGGCCGGAAAAGCGCTGTGTGCGCGGATCGGATTTGGCGTGCGTCACCGCGAGGTCGACGGCGGCGCTGTCTGGAATGTCAAGAAATAGGATCTGCGCCGCCGCCACATGCAGGACGTGCGACAGCGCGGTGGCGTTTGGCGGCAGCGGCTTCTCCAGGCGGCGCGCCAGCAGTTCTGATATGGTCATGCGATAACGTAGCGCCGTGACAAGGATAGCGCGAACCAGACCGCGGTCACGCAAATCGAGCGCCTTGTATTGCGGATGGCCGTTCTCGTGATCGGTCAACCCGTCTAGCGGCGTCTTGGCGTCGATGACGGCGGCAAGCAGCCGCGCCGCCGCCTTGCGCGCGGCGAGGCCGGCGACGAATTCGCCGCCGGCATTATGTTCCTGATCGCCTGAAACGGTGCGTCGAGGTCGGCCGGCCACGCTCACGACCACCGGCCCTTGGGCCCGGTCGGATTGCGACCCCATGGATTGGGCCTCGGCCTGGCGGGTTCCTCCGGCTGTTCGGGCTGCGCGGCCTGGCCCCATGGGCCTGTCGGGTGCTGTTCATCCGCCCGCCGAGCCGTCGGGGCCTGGCGCGGCGCGGCCTTCGCGTCGCTGCCCCCCATCTGTTGCGCCATCGCCTGCAAGGCGGCGATGCGGTTCTCGGTGCTCGGGTGGGTGGAGAACAGACTGTCCATGCGCTCGCCATGCAGGGGGTTGATGATGAAGAGATGCGCCATCGCCGGGTTGCGTTCGGCATCGGAGTTGGGAATGCGTTCGGCCCCGCGGGCAATCTTGTCAAGCGCGGAGGCCAGCCACAGCGGGTGTCCACAGATTTCGGCGCCGCGCCGGTCGGCTTCGTATTCGCGGGTGCGGCTGACCGCCATCTGCACGATCATGGCCGCGAAGGGCGCCACGATCATCGCCGCCAGTACGCCGACAAAGCCGAACGGGTTGTTGTTGTCGCGATTGCCGCCAAGGAAAAAGGCGAAATTGCCGAGCATCGAGATGGCGCCGGCGAAGGTGGCGACAATGGTCATGGTCAGCGTATCGCGATGCTGCACATGGGCGAGCTCGTGCGCCATCACGGCGGCGACCTCTTCGTGCGTCAGCCGCTGCAGCAGGCCGGTGGAGGCGGCGACCGCCGCGTTCTGCGGGTTGCGGCCGGTGGCAAACGCATTCGGCTGCGGGCTGTCGATCAGATAGGTCCTGGGCATCGGCAGGCCGGCCTGCTTGGCCAGGGCCTGGACAATGGCGTGATATTCCGGCGCGTTCTTCTCGTCGACCTCGACGGCATGGTTCATCGACAGCACCATCTTGTCGGCATTCCAATAGCTGAACAGATTGGTGCCGGCGGCGATCAGCAAGGCGATCATCATGCCGCCCGAACCGCCGATCAGGAAGCCGACGCCCATGAACAGGGCCGTCATGGCGGCCAGAAGCATCGCGGTGCGCAAAGTGTTCATCGTCTGCTCCTGTCACGCTGGTGATGAAAGGGGGTCGATAGTCCCAGGCTCATCGCTATATGATGGGAAACGCCTGCCCCTGTTTCAATCCGCCCGAGATGTCGCATGAACGAGGAAACCAGTAAAACGCCAGCCGCCGGTCCGAATGACGGAGCGTCGCCGAAGGCACTCACTCCCGCCGCCCGCCGTGCGCTGGCCGAGGCCGAAGCACGGCGGCAGGACTACCGCCGCAAGGAAGCCGCGCTGCCCCGGGAAATCGGCGGCCGTGGTGGCAAGGAACCCGGTCGCTATGGCGACTGGGAAGTCAAAGGTCTGACCAGCGACTTTTAGAGATCGATCTAGGCTGCACTGCGCTGCGGTTCGAGCGCGATCCAGCCGCGTTCGTCGATGGCGATGCCGATCGCGTCGTAGCCTGTGATCGACGCGTGCTGCGTCGCCATGGGATGCCGGTGGGTGGCGTTGATCACCATGACCGCGGCATCCGCCGCCTCGGCCGCCGTGATGCCGGCCGGAGCATCCTCGAACACAAGGCAGTCGCGCGCATCGACGCCGAGCCGTTCGGCACCCAGCAGGAAGCAGTCCGGCGCCGGCTTGCCACGCGAAACATCTTCCGCGGCGACGAGGATGGCGGGAACCGGAATGCCGGCGGCCTTCATGCGCAGCAGCGCCAGTTCGCGCGGCGCGGAGGTCACGATCGCCCAGCTTTCGCGCGGCAGCGAATTGAGGAACACCACGGCGCCGGCGATCGGGACAATGCCGTCCAGATCGGCGGCCTCGGCCTTCAGCAGCAGGTCCGCCTCATGCGCCGGATCAATGCCTGGGAGGGCAAGGCCGGTGATGGTCTCGATCGCCCGCACGCCGTGGATCGTCGGCAGGAAGGCGGCGACGTCGAGGCCCTGTCGGCGCGCCCAATCGCTCCACACCCGCTCCGCCGACGCAATGGAATTGATGAGTGTGCCGTCCATGTCGAAGAGGAAGGCGGCGAATTTTCTGCCAGCAAACATGATTTTCCTTGAAATCCGGGGGTGCGTCGAGGGAGGGCGCAACGTAACTTCCAGCCGCGGACATGGAAAGGCGCGCCGGCCTATTTTGCGGCGGCCCGGGAACCACCGCCACCTTGCGACGTTGCAATCGCACATCCCCAACATGCGACCCAAGGGACGACGCCCATGCTGATCCGCCTCGGCTACGAGATCGCCATTGAATGCGCCGAGGCCACTCCCGTGATTTCATTGCTCGAGATCCACAAGGACAGGCAGGCCGACATCAAGCGGCAAACGCGTGTGCTGACCTCGCCCTCGGTGCCGACCAGGCTCCACGAGGATCTGCACGGCAATGGCTGCCGCCGCTTCACCGCGCCTGCCGGCACCTTTCGCATCCTCTACGACGCGGTGGTCGAGGACAGCGGCGAGACGGACGAGGTCAACACGCTGGCCAGGGAAATGCCGGTCGCCGAATTGCCCGACGAGGTGCTCGGCCATCTCCTCGGCAGCCGCTACTGCGAGACCGATCATTTGAGCAATCTCGCCTGGCAACTGTTCGGCCGTCTTCCACCCGGCTGGGCGCGGGTGCAGGCGATCGTCGACTATGTCCACAACCGCCTGTCCTTCGGCTATGGCTACGCGCGGTCGACCCGCACGGCGGCGCAGGCGCATGAGGAACGGGTCGGGGTGTGCCGCGACTTCGCCCATCTGGCGATCACGCTCTGCCGGTGCATGAACATTCCGGCGCGCTATGTGAACGGCTATCTCGGCGACATCGGCGTGCCAGCCGATCCGGCGCCGATGGATTTCTCGGCCTGGATGGAGGTGTTCCTCGACGGCAAGTGGTACACGTTCGATCCGCGCCACAATCAGCCCAGGATCGGCCGCGTCGTCATTGCGCGCGGGCGCGACGCCACGGACGTGCCCCTGCTGCACAGCTTCGGCCCGCACCGGCTGACCCTGTTCAAAGTCTGGACCTATGAACAGGAAGGCAGGCTGTTCAATCCTTCCAATCATCGCATCGACAGGACGGCCAGCGCGCAGATGTTGGGCTAAGGTGCGTCGATATTCAGGTGTGTTCGTGCCTCAACTTACCTGGCAATTTCGGGACAGGTGATCCGCTTCGGCACAAGAGGCCTGTGCCGCGACAGGACGGCTCGGAGCATTCCGTGATTGCTCCAGTTCGAGCATGGTAAGCGGTCCGTAAACGCTGCGGGCAGCCTGGTTCTCGCGTTTACCGGTCGTTCACCTTTGCAAAGGCCGTAATCAAATAAAAACAATGGGTTGACGTTGAGGGTTCCGTTTCGGCCCACGGTTGGCGCCGTCCGGCTGGAATCCTGCATTGCCCTGTCCGCGGCGACGAGGCCGAGGCATGCGGAGGCTGTTGGATGCGAAATTACGGGGGTCTTGTCCACGCGGTCGGCGGGTTCGCCAGGGATCGCGGTGGAAATTTCGCAATCCTGTTCGGCTTTGCTGCCTCGGTCTTGGCGCTAGCCGCCGGCCTTTCGGTCAACATCTCGCAGTTGTACAATGCCAAATCGAGCCTGCAGGGCGTGGTCGACGCCGCGGTGACGTCGACCGCGCGTGACCTGACGACCGGCGCCATCAAGGAGGCCGATGCCAACAAGTCGGTGCAGGCCTTTCTCGACGCCAACAGCATGGCCGGCATCCTCCAGGCCGACCAGGTCGTGCTGGACAGGCTGACGGTCAACAGGACCGCCAGCACGGTCCAGGCGGACGTCCACGCGGATGTCGCCCTGTTTTTCCCGATCTTCGGCATGGGCGACACCAAACGGGTCACCGCGTCAACGACGGCGCTCTATTCGGACAAGCGCGTCGAAGTGGCGATGATGCTCGATGTGACCGGTTCGATGGCCGCCAACTGGTGGGCCAAGACCGACAAGATCGGCGACCTGCAGGCTGCCGCTTCCGGGGCCGTCGAGGATCTGCTGAACAACAATATCGATCCCCAAAATCCGCGCGTGCGCGTGGCGGTCGTTCCCTATGCCGAAGCGGTCAACACCGGCGGTCTCGCGGACAGCGCTTTCGTCGAACAGGCGGGCGGCCCGAATTTGCCGGCAGCATTGGACGCACCGATCAACGTGAACTCATCCGCGCCTCGAAGGCCAGACAAATGCGCCACCGAGCGCAAGGACAAGGACGGCTATGCCGACTATTCGTCCGACGGCCCATCGGAGCCGCGCAAGAACAACCAGGGGCAGTACTATCCCGCCAAGGTCAACCGCGACGATCGCATGAAAACCTGCCCGAAACCGGAGCTCATTCCGCTGACGGCTGACAAGCAGACATTGCTGAGCACGATTGCGAGCTTCAAGGCGGACGGCGTGACCGCCGGCGGCATCGCCGTGCAATGGGGCTACTACATGCTCTCACCCGACTGGCGCTCGACCATCGCCGCCGCCAGACTGGGCACAGGTCCCGCCGATTTCGACAGCAGGAAGGTGGCCAAGGTCGCCATCCTGATGACGGACGGCCAGTTCAACACGGCATTCGCCGGCGGCCGCGGCGCGCCCAGGTCACAGAACGCAGGTCAGATGTCGCGGAGCAATGCCGAGAACATTTGCGACAACATGAAGCGGGACGGCATCGAGATATTCACGATCGGCTTCGACCTCGACGACCCGTCGATGACCGCGACCGAGAGGGATCAGGCAAAGAGTGTGCTCCAGGATTGCTCCACTGCGGACACATCCACGCTGAAGCACTATTACGAGGCCGCGACCGGTCCCGAACTGGACGACGCCTTCAGCGCCATCGTGCAGAACATCGAGCGCCTGGCGCTGACCAAATAGGCCTCAGCCGCATCGCGGCCCCATGAAAAGGAAAAGGCCGCCGCTTCTTTCGAAGCCGGCGGCCTTCCGTGTTTCCGTCCATGGCGCGGCTCAATGGCGGCGACGCTCACGTCACCGACCGCGCATCTCGCGCCTTAACGGGAAGACTGCTTCCCGAAAGTGCAATCCGCTGAGGCCACGTTCTGGAAAACGAAATCACTCGACATCGGATCACCTCCTTTCGATTTGTTGAACACGCCCTAATGATGGGGTGCGTCGCAGCAAATGGCAAGGTGCCGCAACGGAATGGCCGAGCCCCGCCCGGAAAATCGTCCGGCGCGATGTTTTTGCGCAACAGATAGGGATTGCGGTCCGCGGACCGATTGGACGACAGTGCAATTCGGGAGCAGGGCGATATTCGACGCATGGGAGGTGGAGATGGACGCTGCCGGCAAAGCCGCACGGATCGTGCGAAGCGTCGTCGAGACGCTGAAGCCTGGTTTCGCGGTGAGGCTGTGGACCGGTGAGCGGATCGGCCCGGCGACGGGGCCCGTGCTTGCCATCAACGACCAGGATATTGTTTGGCAGATGGTCCGGCGCCCCAGCTTTTCGACGCTGGTGGAGATGTGGATATCCAAGGCGGTCGACGTCGAGGATGGGTCGCTGTTCGACTTCTACGCCCTGCCTTCGCAAGGCAAGTTGAAGACAAAGCTCAGATCACTGCCGAAACTGGCGATTCTGCGGGACCTGCCGGCCGTGCTGTTTTCGCGAAAGCAGATGACGGCGCGGACCGATTTGTCCGGCCGCAACCCTTATGTCAGCGGGTCGAACAAGGAGGCGATACAGCATCACTACGACATATCGAATGCTTTCTACCGGCTCTTCCTCGACGAGCGCATGGTCTACAGCTGCGGCTACTTCACGGATTTTGCCAACAGCATAGACCAGGCGCAGATCGACAAGCTCGATCATATCTGCCGCAAGCTCCGGCTGAAGCCGGGCGAAAGCCTGCTCGACATCGGCTGCGGCTGGGGGGCGATGCTGATCCACGCGGCGAAGCATTACGGCGTCGTCGGCCATGGCGTGTCGCTGTCCGAAGAGCAGACGAAGCTGGCGCGCGAGCGCATCCGCGCCGAGGGGCTTGAGGACCGCATCACCATCGAGATCAAATCCTATGCCGAGCTCTCCGGCACGTTCGACAAGATATCGTCGATCGGCATGTTCGAGCATCTGGGCCTCGCCAATCATGCCGCCTATTTCTCGACCGTCCACCGCTTGTTGAAGCCGGGCGGCGTCTACCTGCACCACGCCATCACGCGGCGCAGCAAGGGCGACCCGAAGAAGACCCTGCGCAAAGGGCCGGAATACAAGGCGCTGATCAAGTACATCTTTCCGGGCGGCGAGCTCGACACGATCGGCATGACGCTCGGCAATCTCGAAGCGCATAGCTTCCTCGTCTACGACGTCGAAAATCTGCGTGAGCACTACGCCCGCACCTGCAGGCTGTGGGCCGAGCGCTTGCATGCGCGGTTCGACGAGGCCATTGCCGAGGTGGGCGAGCCTAGGGCGCGCCTGTGGCTGCTCTATCTCACCGGCTGCTCCATCACCTTCGAACGTGCCTCGGCGCAGATTTTCCAGACCGTCGCCACCAAACGCGCTCGTGGGCCGAGCGGCCTGCCGCCGACGCGGGCCGACCTTTACCGGTAGCGGCGCCTGGGCGCTTGCCGCCGTCTCACTCGGCGATGCCGAGCGAAGCGATATAGGCAGCCGACGCCGGGATCTTGGACTTGTCCTTGATCTCGATGATGAGACGCGGATTGCTTTCGAGTTTGGCCAGCGCGGCGAAAACCGAACGCCATTGGATCGTGCCTTCACCGAGGCTCCAGTGACGATCGGCGTAGCCGTCGGCATCCTGCAGGTGGACATGCTGCAGGCGGTTGCCGGCGGCGTGCACGTAGTAGTCGACCGGCGGCGCACCGGTCGAACCATGGGCATAATAGGCGTGGCCGGTGTCGATCGACACGGCGACGGCAGGGGACTTGAAGCTGTCGGCCAACGCCACGCGGATATGCGGATCCCTGTCCTCGATGTTTTCGAGAACCATGGTGCAGCCGATGTCTTCGGCCCGCCTGACGGCTTCGCTCAGCGTCAGGTGGCAATATTCGACGATCTTTTCGCGCTCGCCGGGATTGTTGTCGAGATTGTTGTAGGACCAGGTCGTGTAGGGGCTGTGGACGACCATCTGCGTCGCGCCGATGGCAGCGCAGACCTCGATACCTTGCACCAGACGTTTGCTGACCACGGCGCGAATATCGGGGTCCTGCGAGGCGATGACGAAGCCCCAGAACGGCCCGTGGATCCCGAGCCGTCCCCGGTGGCCGTCGAGGAGCTTTTTGGCGCGGGCGGCGAGCGGTGCCCAGTCGCCGTTGAGAACATCGGCGTTGGTGAAGCTCTGCAATTCCAGGTCGCGCTGCTTTTCGAGAAGCCAGCCGCGGTGCATTTCGACGTCGTCCAGGGTCATGGCGGCGCCAAGGATGGGTAGGGAAGTCATTGGTACTCCGATCGGTGGGATTTGAAATTGGCGAAAGCGACAGGGTGGGGTCGCGCCGGGCCCTGTATGGCGCCGTTTTCTGTCACGCGTATTACAGGCTGCGCGAAGGGATTTTCGAAGGCGTCGTGCCTTTATACGCAAGAGCCCGCACTTGGCGCGGCGGCTATGCCGCCAGCTAGACGAACCGCATCGTCGCGCCGACCTCGATGCTGGCCGGCCGATCGACCGTGCAATAGACGCCGAAATTGTGGGCGTTGTGTCGGACCAGGTTGCGCAGGATGCCGGGATCGTTGTCGAAGCCATCCTGGGCAATGATGGTGAAGCCGCAACGGCGGCAGGGTTCGGAGATGGTCAAGAGCAGATCGCCGATCGTAACCTTGCGGCCGATCCATTCCGTCTCCGGAAATGAGCCTTCGACCGCCGCCATATCGACGACGATGTTGGGACGGAAGCGGCGCGCATCTGGCGTTCCTTCCGGATGCAACGCCTTCAAACGCGCCAGCGAAGCCGTGGTCAAAAGATGGATGGGCGCCTTGTTGTAGCGCGCTTGGGTGAGCGGACCGGCGTAGGCGGGCGGCGCGTTCTCCGGGCCGAACGGCCGGATCGAGGCCGCGAAGCCGAGATAGGCCGAAACGGCGGCATCGCTTTCCGTGCCCGGCGCCGCCAGCCAGTCGCCGCCGGGAATGGCGATCTCGAGCTTGCGGTCACCGGTCAGCCGGGTGCGGATGCGCGGCACCTTGTGCCATTTCGCCTCGCGATCGGGCCGTGCGATCTCATTGTCGGCGGCGTCGACCAGACCGAACATGCGGTCGCCGTCGATGCTGTCGGCGCCGACCGCGACCGCTTGCAGGCGTTCGCCGGCGAGCGAACTCGCCGGATAGCGCCAGAGTTCGACAACCCTGCCGATCGCGGCCATGGCTCGTCTCAGCCTTTCCTGTTCTGCCGGTTGGCGACGAGATCGTCGACGACGGCCGGATCGGCAAGTGTCGAGGTGTCGCCAAGGGCGGCGAAATCGTCCTCGGCGATCTTGCGCAGGATACGGCGCATGATCTTGCCCGAGCGTGTCTTGGGCAAGCCCGGCGCGAACTGGATCTTGTCGGGCGAGGCGATGGCGCCGATCTCCTTGCGGACGTGGGCGATAAGGTCCTTGCGCAACTCTTCGGTAGGCTCAATGCCCTTCATCAAGGTGACGTAGCTGTAGATGCCCTGGCCCTTGATGTCGTGCGGGTAGCCGACGACGGCGGCCTCCGAGACCTTCTCATGGCTGACCAGCGCCGATTCAACCTCGGCCGTGCCCATGCGGTGACCGGAGACGTTGATGACGTCGTCGACGCGGCCGGTGATCCAGTAATAGCCATCGGCGTCGCGGCGACAACCGTCACCGGTGAAGTATTTTCCCTTGTAGGTGGAAAAATAGGTCTGCACGAAGCGGTCGTGGTCGCCATAGACGGTGCGCATCTGGCCGGGCCAGGAGTCGGTGATGCAAAGGTTGCCGTCGGCGGCTCCTTCCAGCACCTTGCCCTCGCCGTCGACCAGCTGCGGCTTGACGCCGAAGAAGGGCCGGGTCGCCGAGCCTGCCTTGAGATCGGTGGCGCCGGGCAGCGGCGTGATCAGGATGCCGCCGGTCTCGGTCTGCCACCATGTATCGACGATCGGCACCTTGCCGTTGCCGACGACGTTGAAATACCACTCCCAGGCTTCCGGATTGATCGGCTCGCCGACCGAGCCCAGCACGCGCAGCGACTTGCGCGAGGTCTTCTTCACCGGATCGTCGCCGGCGCCCATCAGCGCACGCAGCGCCGTCGGCGCGGTGTAGAAGATGTTGACCTGATGCTTGTCGATGACCTCCCAGAAGCGCGACTGCGAGGGGTAGTTCGGCACGCCCTCGAACATCAGCGTGGTGGCGCCATTGGCGAGCGGGCCATAGACGATGTAGCTGTGGCCGGTGACCCAGCCGACATCGGCGGTGCACCAGTAGACATCGCCGTCATGGTAGTCGAAGACATATTGGTGCGTCATCGAGGCATAGACGAGGTAGCCGGCGGTGGTGTGCAGCACGCCCTTCGGCTTGCCGGTCGAGCCGGAGGTGTAGAGGATGAACAGCGGGTCCTCCGCCTTCATCTTCTCCGGCTTGCACTCGGGCTTAACCGTCGCGATCTCGTCATGGTACCAGCGGTCGCGGCCCGGCGCCCAGCCGATCTTGCCGCCGGTGCGGCGCACGACAATCACGTTTTTCACCGTCACATCGTGCTTGGCAGCGATGTCGATCGCCTTGTCGGTGTTCTCCTTCAGCGGGATCGGCTTGCCGCCGCGCAGGCCCTCGTCGGCGGTGATGACGAAGGTCGATTCGCAATCGACGATGCGGCCGGCCAGCGCGTCCGGCGAAAAGCCGCCGAAGACGATCGAATGGATGGCGCCTAGCCGGGTGCAGGCCAGCATCGCATAGGCGGCTTCCGGGATCATCGGCATGTAGATGGTGACGCGGTCGCCCTTCTTGACGCCGTGCTTCTTCATGACGTTGGCAAGCCGGCAGACATGCTCGTAAAGTTCGTTGTAGGTGATCTTCTTGTCGTCGTAGGGGTTGTCGCCTTCCCAGATGATGGCGGTCTGGTTGCCACGCTTCTTCAGGTGGCGGTCGATGCAATTGTAGGAGACGTTGGTCAGCCCGTCCTCGAACCACTTGATCGAGACCTTGCCATCGAAGGACGTGTTCTTGACCTTGGTGAAGGGCTTGAACCAGTCGATGCGCTTGCCGTGCTTGCCCCAGAACTTGTCCGGGTTCTTGACGCTGTCGGCGTACCATTTGAGATAGGTGTCGTTGTCGATCAGCGCGTTCTTCTTCCACGCCGGCTGGACGCGATGGATCTTTGCCTCGGACATGTGTTCGCTTTCCTCCCGAAACCAAACCGCTGGCTTGGCGGCCAGCGGGATCGCGGCGAAGCGGCCGCGAATTCGCGCGCATTATTAACAGTTCCGCGAAGACGGCAACATTAGACGTTGGATTCGCGTGGCGCGATGCCGCAGCGGCTGCACAAAACGTTGTCAGCACTCCCGGGGCATCGCTGCTAAGCACATGTTTTGGTGGAGGAAAAGGCCGTCATGGTCTGCGAAAATCAATAGACAGTTAAGCAACCACGCGCACAATCCAGCGTTGGGAGGAAGGAGAATCAACCTGAGGACCGCAATGCGCGACCATGGCGAAATGGACCTGATGCTCAAGGGCTACGGCCTGACCACGGCCAAGATTCTCTATCACTTCCCCGACCATCCGCATCTGTTGCAGAGCTTCATCTGGCAGGATTACGATATCGCGCCGCAATTTCCGGTACTGATCAAGTTCATCGAGTTCTGGAAGGCGAGGCTCGACGGGCCGCTGCATTCGGTGGTCTACACGCACCAGAAGCTGATCGCGCCGAATGAATGGCGCAAGGTGGATGGCGAGTTCGTGCTGCACTGAGCGGAGTGATCTCCCCTCTTGAAGGGGAGATGTCGCCGAAGGCGACAGAGGGGGGGGCCGCGCGTGGAGTGCCAACGTCGTCCGCGACGCCAGATGGCGCCGGAGATCTACGTGAGACGACCCCCTCTATCCTGCCGGACATCTCCCCCCTTGAGGGTGGAGATTAGCGGCTTCAGCGCTGACATCGTCACACCGCCGGCGGGTTGAGCCGGGCAAAGGCTTCCTGGCGGCGATAGGGGAAATACGGGTAAGGCGCGGTAACTTCGCTTGCCGCGTCGAGTTTCTTCACCTGTTCGGGGGTCAGCGACCAGCCGACAGCGCCGAGGTTCTGGCGCAGCTGTTCCTCGTTGCGGGCGCCGATGATGACCGATGACACGGTCGGACGCTGCAAGAGCCAGTTGATGGCGATCTGCGGTACGGTCTTGCCGGTTTCCCCGGCCACAACGTCAAGCGCGTCAATGACCCGGTAGAGGTGCTCGTCCTCCACCGGCGGACCGAAGCTCGCCGTATCGTGCAGCCGGCTCTTTTCCGGCAAGGGCTGGCCACGGCGGATTTTGCCGGTCAGGCGGCCCCAGCCGAGCGGGCTCCACACCAGCGCGCCAACGTCCTGGTCGAGCCCAAGCGGCATCAGCTCCCATTCATAGTCGCGGCCGACCAGTGAATAATAGACCTGATGCGCGATGTAGCGGGGATAGCCGTGCCTGTCGGCGAGCCCAAGCGACTTCATCACCTGCCAGCCGGAAAAATTGGAGACGCCGACATAGCGCAGTTTGCCGGCGCGCACGAGCTCGTCCAATGTCGACAGCACCTCCTCGATCGGCGTACCGGCATCGAAGGCGTGCAGCTGCAACAGGTCGATATAGTCGGTGCCGAGGCGCCTGAGCGCCACGTCGACCGACTTGATCAGCCGCGAGCGCGAGGAGCCATAATTGGCCGGGCCGTCGCCCGTCGGCAGCGAGGTCTTGGTCGAGATCAGCACCGCATCGCGGCGGCCCTTGATGGCTTCGCCGAGCACTTGCTCCGACGCGCCGTTCGAATAGACGTCGGCGGTGTCGAACAGGTTGACGCCGGCGTCCAAGCAGATGTCGATAAGCCGCCGCGCTTCCCCGGCATCGCTATTGCCCCAGGCGCCGAACAGTGGCCCGGAGCCTCCAAAGGTTCCCGCGCCGAATGAAAGTGCGGGGACCTTCAGGCCCGATGCGCCAAGACGTCGATAGTCCATTTTCCTGCTCCTGGTGGTTTTGTGAAAGGGTCGAAAGCGATTCGGGTGTCGGCGAGCGTCACGACCGGACTGTGGCCGGTGCGCCGAGCGCTGGCGTGCGATCGAGGCGCAACGCCAGCGCGGCCACGGCGAGGGCGCCAAGCGGCAGCAGCGCGGCCACCCAGGTGAGGGCACCGAGGCCAAGGCCGTGGGCGATGACCGCGCCGCCCAGCCAGGCGCCGGCGGCGTTGCCGAGATTGAAGGCTGCGATGTTGAAGGAGGAGGCGAGGCTCTGGCCGGCGCCTTGCGCCTTCTCCAGCACCCACATTTGCAGCGGCGCCACGGTGGCGAAGGCAGCGGCACCCAGCAGGCCGACATAGATGACGGCCATGACCTGGCTGTGAATGGCGAAGCTCATTGTCGCCAGCACCAGCGCCAGCACCACGAGGCTGCCCAGCACGGCCGGCACCAGCCAACGGTCGGCGGCTTTGCCGCCGACGAGATTTCCGGCGATGAGGCCGCCGCCGAAGACGAGCAGGATCGGCGACACGGCCGCCTCCTTGAAGCCGCTGATCTCGGTCAACAGCGGTGCGATGTAGGTGAAGACGGCGAAGACACCGGCATAGCCGAGCACCGTGGTGGCGAGGCCGAGCAGCACGGGCGTGCGGCGCAGCACCGCGAGGTCGGCACGAAGCTCGCTCTTTTCAGGTGCCGCCTGGCTGCGCGGCACCAGAAGCAGGATGACGGCAAAGGCGGCGAGGCCGACCGCGGTCACCGCCCAGAAGGTTGCACGCCAGCCAAAGGCCTGGCCGAGCCAGGTGCCAAAAGGCACGCCGAGAATGTTGGCGATGGTCAGGCCGGTGAACATCAGCGCGATCGCCGAGGCCTTCTTGTTGGACGCGACCAGGCCGGTGGCGACCACCGAGCCGACGCCGAAGAAAGTGCCGTGGGCGAAGGCGGTGATGATGCGGGCGCCCATCAGTGTCCAATAGTCGGGCGCCAGCGCACAGGCGAGGTTACCAAGGGTGAAGATCGCCATCAGCGCCAGCAGCACCGTCTTGCGCGGCCAGTTGCCGGTGGCGATGGTAAGCAAGGGCGCGCCGATGACGACGCCCAGCGCGTAGCCCGAAATGAGCTGGCCGGCGGCCGAGATCGAGACGCCAAGGTCTTTGCTGACGTCGATAAGCAGGCCCATGATGACGAATTCCGTGACGCCGATGCCGAAGGCGCCGGCGGCGAGGGCGTAAAGAGCAAGAGGCATGGTGGTTTCCACTTCCAAGACGACGAGCGCCCTGTCCAATCCGCGCCCCGACCGGGAAGATCGTGTCGCCCTGCCCTGTGAACCAGACTTGCCCAAGGCATATTTTCTGTGAAATAGATTCACAGATGGCGAGACCCGACATCAACCGCTCCGGCGAGATCGAAGTGTTTGTGCGCGTCGTCGAGGCGGGCAGCTTCTCGGCGGCCGCGCGCGCATTGCGCATGACGCCATCGGCGGTCAGCAAGCTGATCGCGCGGCTGGAGGCCCGCCTAGGGGCCAGGCTGGTCAGTCGCTCGACGCGCAAGCTGCTGCTGACGCCGGAAGGAGCGGCATTCTACGAGAGCGGGCAGCGCATCCTGGCCGACATGGCGGCGGCCGAGCGCGAGGCGGCGGCGGGTGCCGCGCCGCGCGGGCGGCTGCGCGTCAACACCTACGTGCCCTTCGGGGTGCACCGGCTCATCCCGCTGCTGCCGCGCTTCCTCGAACGCTACCCGGAAATCTCAGTCGATCTGGTACTGACCGACAGCGTCATCGATCTGATGGCGGAGCGCGCCGATGTCGCCATCCGGGCCGGTCCGCTCGGCGAATCACGGCTGGTGGCGCGCAAGCTCGGGCAGAGCCCGGGGGTCGTCGTTGCGGCTCCATCCTATCTCGATGCGCACGGCACGCCGCTGACGCCGGTCGATCTCGACAGCCACAACCGCATGGGCTTCGGCTTCGTCAGGCATATCGATGGCTGGCCATTCTTCGACGCGGCCGGCGACGCGGTCATGATCCCGATCACCGGCAACACGCTGGTCAGCGACGGCGAGGCGATGCGGCTGATGACGCTGGCCGGGGCGGGCATCTCCAGGCTGGCTCGCTGGCATGTCGCGGCCGATATCGCCGCCGGGCGGCTGGTGCCGCTGCTGGAGGATTTCAATCCCGGAGACCAGGAGGCCACCCACGCCGTCTATGTCGGCCAGGGCCGGCACCTGCCGGCGCGGGTGCGGGCCTTTCTCGATTTTCTCGCGGAGAGCGTCAGGCTGGCCTGAATGGGTCTCGGGAGCCGATCGGCTCCCGAGACGTCTGCCCCAACTGCTTCATGCTTTCGGCGCAAAGGGCGCCGGACGTCGGCCGACACCCTGGCGCTCGAGCATCCAGCCGGGATATTCGGCGGGCAGCGCGCTGACTTCGTCGAGACGGGCGACATCATCGGCGTCAAGCTTCACCTCGGTCGCGGCAAGGTTCTGTTCGAGCTGGTCCATGCGACTGGCGCCGATGATGACGCTCATCACGAAGGGCTTGGCCAGGACATAACCGAGCGCCACCGTGGCAACGCTCACATCATGCTTTTTGGCGATCTCGCGCATGACGGCGACCGCCGCCCAGGCGCGGTCCTCGTTGACCGGCGGGAAATTGAACGAGGCGCGGCGGCCCTCGCCATTGCCGGGCGCACCGGGACCGTATTTGCCGGAGAGCAGGCCACCGGCCAACGGCGACCATACCATCAGACCGAGCTTCTCCTCATTGATGAGCGGCACGATCTCGCGCTCGAGATCGCGGCCGGCGATCGAGTAGTAGGACTGGATGGTCTCGAAGCGCGCAAAGCCCTTGCGGTCGGCGATGCCCAGCGCCTTGGCGATGCGCCACGCCGCCCAGTTGGAGACGCCGACATAACGGACCTTGCCGCTGGAGACGAGATCGTCAAGCGCCCGCAGCGTTTCGTCGATCGGCGTCACGGCGTCGGTGCCGTGTAGCTGGTAGAGATCGATATGGTCGAGCTGCAGCCGTTCGAGACTGGCATCGACCGAGTCCATGATGTGGCCGCGCGAGGAGCCGCGCTGGTTCGGGCCGTCGCCCATGGCGCCATGCACCTTGGTGGCGATGACCACGTTCTGCCTGGCAACGCCGAGATCGCGGAGGGACTGGCCGAGCAGGCGCTCGGACTCGCCGAAGGAATAGACATCCGCCGTGTCGAAGAAGTTGACGCCGGCGGCAAGCGAGCGGCCGACGATCTCGTTGACGCCCTTCTGGTCGAGACTGGCGATCAGGCCCCATTGGGCGTTCTGGCCGGCGGCGCCGAAGGTCATGGTGCCGAGGCACAGTTCGGAGACGAATAGCCCGGTATTTCCAAGCTGATTGTAACGCATGGTGAGGACTCCAGAGGAAGTGCGGTGACACGGCTCAAATAGGAACGGTACGTTTCGTTTCCAGCGCTGGTGCAACGAACCTGCTGGTCTGGCCTAACGCTATCTACTGCCGAAAATCGCCGAACCCACACGAACGCTGGTCGCACCGAAGGCGATTGCCGTCTCGTAATCGCCAGACATGCCCATCGACAGTTTGGCAACGCCTGCCTTCCGTGCCAGCTTTTCCAGCAAGGCAAAATGCGGGCCCGGGTTCTCGTCGGCCGGCGGGATGCACATCAGGCCTTCGATGGCAAGGCCGTGCACATCGCGGCAGCGGGCGACAAAGGCCACCGCCTCGCGCGGTTCGATGCCGGCCTTCTGCGGTTCGGAGCCGGTGTTGACCTGGACGTAGAGCCTTGGCGCGCGGCCTTGCCTGGCGATCTCCTTGGCGAGTTCGGCGGCGATCTTTTCGCGGTCGACCGTCTCGATGACGTCGAACAGGGCCACGGCTTCCTTGGCCTTATTCGACTGCAGCGGGCCGATCAGGTGCAGCTCGATATCCGGGAAAGCCTGCTTCAGATCAGGCCATTTGCCTTGCGCCTCCTGCACGCGGTTCTCACCGAAGACGCGCTGGCCGGCCTCGATAACGGGGCTTATATCGGCGGCGTCGAAGGTCTTGGAAACAGCCACAAGCGTCACCGCGCCGGCTTCGCGACCGGCTTCCTGCTCGGCTGCGGCGATCTTCGCCTTGACCGCGAAAAACTGCTGAACGGTGTCGCCCATATGCAAATCCCGCTGTTTTGACCCGCGTTTTTGTCAGCCGCGATGCCCATATGGTTGACGGGTTTGCCAAACCATGGTGAACACCCGGACCACATTCCATGAACCGCCGGGCTTCGGCGGTCCGCATGCTTTTAAGTGAAAAACGTCCCATGGCAACCGAACGATACAACCCGCGCGCGTCAGAACCCAAATGGCAGAAGGCCTGGGCCGCCAAGAAGCTTTTCGAAGCGAACAACGACGATCCGCGCCCGAAATACTACGTGCTGGAGATGTTTCCCTATCCGTCAGGGCGCATCCATATCGGCCATACCCGCAATTATACGATGGGCGACGTGGTGGCGCGCTACAAGCGGGCCAAGGGTTTCAACGTGCTGCATCCGATGGGCTGGGACGCTTTCGGCATGCCGGCCGAGAACGCGGCGATGCAGAACAAGGTCCATCCCAAGGAATGGACCTACCAGAACATCGCCACCATGCGCGAGCAGCTCAAGGTCATGGGCCTGTCGCTGGACTGGGCGCGCGAATTCGCCACCTGCGATGTCGACTATTACCACCGCCAGCAGATGCTGTTCCTCGACTTCGTCGAGAAGGGGCTGGTGACGCGCAAATCCTCCAAGGTCAACTGGGACCCGGAGGACATGACCGTGCTCGCCAACGAGCAGGTCATCGACGGGCGCGGCTGGCGCTCGGGCGCGCTGGTCGAGCAACGCGAGCTGACGCAGTGGTTCTTCAAGATCACCGACTTTGCGCAGGATCTGCTGGATTCGCTCGACGGCCTCGACGAATGGCCCGAAAAAGTGAAGCTGATGCAGCAGAACTGGATCGGCCGTTCGGAAGGCCTGCTGATCCGCTGGCCGCTGGCCTCGGACGTTGCCGGCGAGCATGAGCTGGAGGTCTATACGACGCGGCCCGACACCATCTTCGGCGCCTCCTTCATGGCGATCGCCGCCGACCACCCGCTGGCCAGGAAGGCCGCCGAGACCGATCCGGCGCTGGCGAAGTTCATCGATGAAGTCCGCCATATGGGCACTTCCGTGGCAGCGCTGGAGACAGCCGAGAAGAAGGGCTTCGACACCGGCATTCGCGTCGTCCATCCGTTCGACGACAGTTGGACGCTGCCCGTCTATGTCGCCAATTTCGTGCTGATGGAATATGGCACCGGCGCCATTTTCGGCTGCCCTGCGCATGATCAGCGCGATCTCGACTTCGCCAACAAATACGGGCTGCCGGTGGTGCCGGTGGTGATGCCTGACGGCGAGAACCCGTCCGCGTTCCAGATTATCGACGTTGCCTATGTAGATGATGGCGCGATGATCAATTCACGCTTCCTCGACGGGATGAAGCCGAGCCAGGCCTTCGACGAGGTGGCGAAGCTCTTGGAGCAGAAGACGATCGGCAACCGGCCGATGGCCGAGCGCAAGGTGAATTTCCGCCTGCGGGACTGGGGCATTTCGCGCCAGCGCTACTGGGGCTGCCCGATCCCGATGATCCATTGCGAGCATTGCGGCGTGGTGCCGGTGCCGAAGGCCGACCTGCCGGTCAAGCTGCCGGACGATGTCGATTTCGACCGGCCGGGCAATCCGCTCGACCGGCATCCGACATGGCGGCATGTGAAGTGCCCGCAATGCGGCAAGGACGCGCGCCGCGAAACCGACACGATGGACACGTTCGTCGATTCGTCCTGGTATTTCGCCCGCTTCACCGCGCCCTGGGCGCATGAGCCGACCGACCCCAGGGCGGCCAACGAATGGCTGCCGGTCGATCAGTATATTGGCGGCATAGAGCACGCGATCCTGCATCTGCTCTATTCGCGCTTCTTCACCCGCGCCATGCGCGAGACCGGCCATGTCGATCTGGCCGAGCCGTTCAAGGGCCTGTTCACGCAAGGCATGGTGGTGCACGAAACCTACCGCGCCGGCTCGGCATCCAATGGCCGCTGGCTGGCGCCGACCGAAGTGCGGCTGGAAGACACTGACGGCAAGCGCCGCGCCATCGACATCGCTACCGGCGAAGCCGTGACCATCGGCCCGCTCGAAAAAATGTCGAAGTCGAAGAAGAACACGGTGAGCCCGGAAGACATCACCGACGGCTACGGCGCCGACACGGCGCGCTGGTTCATGCTGTCCGATTCGCCGCCCGAGCGCGATGTCGAGTGGACCGACGATGGCGCGGCCGGCGCGCATCGCTTCATGCAGCGCATCTGGCGGCTGGTGTCGACGGCGGCCGAGACGCTGGCTGGAGTGAAACCCGCCTCGGCTGACGCCGGTGAGGCGGGAGTGGTCTCGAAGGCCACGCACAAGATCCTGAAGGCAGTCGGCGAGGACATCGAGAAGCTCGCCTTCAACCGTGCCATCGCCCGCATCTATGAGCTGGCCAACGCGCTGACCGCGCCGCTCAACGAAGTGGCGGACGGCAAAGCCGATCAGGCACTGCAAGGCGCCTGCCGACAGGCGGTCGAGATCCTGGTGCATCTGATCGCGCCCGTCATGCCGCATCTGGCCGAGGAGTGCTGGGAGACGCTCGGCGGCACCGAACTGGTTGCCGAACGGCCGTGGCCGGTCTTCGATCCGGCGCTGGTCGTCGACAATGAAGTGACCTATCCGGTGCAGGTCAACGGCAAGAAGCGGGGGGATTTGACAATTGCCCGCGACGCGGACCAAGGTGCGGTCGAAAAAGCGGTATTGGCTCTCGACTTCGTGCAGAAAGCACTTGAAGGTAAGGCTCCGCGCAAGGTGATCATCGTGCCGCAGAGGATCGTCAATGTCGTTGCCTGATCGGGAAAAGACAGAGCTGAGCCGTTTGCTGCGCCGCATCGCGCTGGCCGGTCTTGTCGGCTCGCTCGCACTGGTTTCGGCCTGCACGGTGCGGCCGCTCTATTCCAGCGCGCCGCTGTCGACTGGATCGACCGCCAATGCTGAAATGGCGTCGATCGCCATCAAGCCGGTCAGGACGCGTTATGCCCAGCAGGTGCGCAACAACCTGATCTTCGGATTCGGGCGCGGCGCCGGCGAACCGGCCTCGCCGCTTTATTCGCTCGATCTCGGCGTGACCGAAGCCGTCGAATCCTCGGCCCTCGTGCAGGTCGGAACCGATCAGGACGAGCCGACCGCCGGTTCGGTGACGCTCACCGCCGGCTACACGCTGACCGATGCGAATACCGGTGCGGTGATCGCTGTCGGCAAGCGGGCGATCACCTCGTCCTTCGACAAGCCGCGCCAGGAATTTGCCTCCTACCGGGCGCAGATCGATGCCGAGAATCGTGCCGCGCGCGAACTGGCCGAAGCCCTGCAATTGTCGATCGCCCAGGATCTAGCCCGGCACGGCAAGGCAGCTGGCTAGAGCTCTCTGTTTTTACGCAATTCCGGACGGAAAACCGCTACGCACTTTTCCTGGAATTGCTCTGGCGCCAGCCTTCGTTTTCGGAAAAATTCCGTCTCCATCCTGGTGCTCGGACCGCTCGCGACGGCCAAGAGCCGAACCCTTCCGTTCACCTTTTTTTGCCGGCGCGGTGAGTGGGTGATCGTGGATGGCGATCATCCGCTCGAATCCGGATCGTTCGACATCGTCGCGAAAGATACGTTTCGGACGCTCCAAACGGCGCTGACGGGAAGCAACTGTTAACCACTCGCTCCCTATTGCTCAGCAGACGTTTCAGAGTGAGTCTTGAGAATGGAATCCAAGCGTTTTCCTCGGGTCAATTTATCGAAGTCAGCTTCGCCCGATGATCCCGAGGGTGAGCGTTTCAACGGCATGAGCGACAAGGGGAATGGCCAGCGTTCCGGCGCGGCCAGGGCAGGTTCTCCGCCGCCGCCTATCGATCTCGGCGGCAACGAAAGTCCGGCATGGCAGGAGTATTTCTTCCTGGCGCCGAATGTGCGGTTTACACGCACGCCGGACTACGAGGCCAACACACGCCGTCCGCAGCCCGAAGAAGCTGCCGCCGCGCAAAACGAACCTCTGGGGCACCGGGCGCTGCAAACAATGGCGCGATCCGCCTCGGCGCCCCAGGCAGCCTCGTCCTTGTCATCGCCGACGAAAAACCGGAGCCCCGCTTCGGACGCTGCCCGGGCGCCCGCCGGCAACAGAGCTGTGCTGCATGAAAGGCAGCCTGCCCCGCCCGTGGCATCCGTTTCACCAGGGCGTGCCGGCGATAAGGCGCGGGTTGTCGCACCGACAGGGCCGCGGACGGCCGCAATGGCACGTGCATCCGTACCAGCGGCTTCCGCCCCTGGAACGGCGGCGGCGCCGGTCAAGACAACAGGGCGCGAGACTGTCCGCTGGCCCTATCTGTCGGATCACGTCTTCTTCGAACTCATGGCGCCCTATATGATCGAAGGCCCGCTACCGGCGCCGCATGCCGTCCCGACTTCGCGCCCGGTAGCGCCGGCTGTCGCCGGCCGGGTCGACATTCGCCGCGCGCCGGCGGCCGATCCCACCGCGTTGTTCCGTGTCATCGAATGCCTTCCGGGCCTGCAAGCTCCACCCGCCTTGCCGGATGTCCGTCCGGCCAATTCGAACGAAGCCGCGACTCAGCCGGTAGCGAGCAGCGCGCCGCGACAGGCCCAGGCGGCGGATGCAATTCCGGCCGCCGCGAACAACGCCGTTCCGGCGCCGGTCGGGCAAGGGGCGGAGGAGGCCGTTTCGGCTCCAGCCATGCGCGTCTCTTCGCCGCTGCCCATGGTCGGCAAGATTGTGCCGGCCACGACCGGCGAAGGATACGAACTTCCCTCGGAAGAGCTGCTGCAGCAGCCGCCGGAAGGGCAGGGCTTCTACATGTCGCAGGAGCGGCTCGAGCAGAACGCCGATCTGCTGGAAAGCGTGCTCGAGGATTTCGGCGTGCGCGGCGAGATCATCCATGTTCGGCCCGGTCCGGTCGTCACCCTCTATGAGTTCGAGCCGGCCCCGGGCGTCAAATCCTCCCGCGTCATCGGTCTCGCCGATGATATCGCCCGTTCGATGTCGGCGGTCTCGGCACGCGTCGCCGTCGTGCCCGGCCGCAACGTCATCGGCATCGAGCTTCCGAACGAGACGCGCGAGACGGTCTATTTCCGCGAACTGATCGAATCCCAGGGTTTCCGCAAGACCAGCTGCAAGCTGGCGCTTTGCCTGGGCAAGACGATCGGCGGCGAGCCTGTCATCGCCGAACTGGCGAAGATGCCGCATTTGCTCGTCGCCGGCACCACCGGCTCGGGCAAGTCGGTTGCCATCAACACCATGATCCTGTCGCTGCTCTACCGGCTGAAGCCGGAAGAATGCCGGCTGATCATGGTCGATCCCAAGATGCTCGAGCTTTCCGTGTATGACGGCATCCCGCATCTTCTGACCCCCGTCGTCACCGATCCCAAAAAGGCCGTCACCGCGCTCAAATGGGCGGTGCGCGAGATGGAGGACCGCTATCGCAAGATGGCGCGGCTGGGTGTACGCAACATCGACGGCTACAACGAGCGCGCCGCGGCTGCCCGCGACAAGGGCGAGACGGTCGTCATGACGATCCAGACCGGCTTCGAGAAGGGCACCGGAGAGCCGCTCTTCGAGCAGCAGGAGATCGACCTGGCGCCGATGCCGTACATCGTCGTCATCGTCGACGAGATGGCCGACCTGATGATGGTCGCCGGCAAGGAGATCGAAGGCGCCATCCAGCGCCTGGCGCAGATGGCGCGCGCGGCCGGCATCCACCTGATCATGGCGACGCAGCGCCCGTCCGTCGATGTCATCACCGGCACCATCAAGGCCAACTTCCCGACCCGCATCTCCTTCCAGGTCACCTCCAAGATCGACAGCCGCACCATCCTCGGCGAGCAGGGCGCCGAGCAGCTGCTCGGCCAGGGCGACATGCTGCACATGATGGGCGGCGGGCGTATTTCCCGCGTGCATGGCCCGTTCGTTTCCGACGCGGAGGTCGAGCACGTCGTGGCGCACCTGAAGGCACAGGGCCGCCCCGAATATCTGGAAACCGTGACAGCCGACGAGGATGAAGAGGAAGACGAAGGCGACCAGGGCGCGGTCTTCGACAAGGGATCCGTTGCCGCCGAGGACGGCGATTCCAGCTATGACGAGGCGGTCAAGGTGGTGTTGCGCGACAAGAAGTGCTCGACGTCCTACATCCAGCGTCGGCTTGGCATCGGTTACAACCGTGCCGCTTCCTTGGTCGAGCGCATGGAGAAGGAAGGATTGGTCGGCGCGCCCAACCATGTCGGCAAGCGCGAGATCATCATGGGGCGGCGCCCGCCGGTGGCCGCGCCTGACGATGACGGCGCGGAGTGATCGGGAGGCTCCTCCTGATCCGCAGCGCATAAAAAAGGCCGGTTGCCCGGCTTTTTCTTGAAAGCGGATTGTTTTAGAGCAGTTCACCGTTTCCCGGAAACGGCCAACCGCTCTCAATTCCCAAGGGAAAGCGCTATGCGCTTTTCCCGGGAAACCGTTTTCACACTTTTCCTGGAATTGCTCAGCCGATCTTCTGACCGGTCTTGGCCCAGTCGGCGAGGAAGGCGGCAAGGCCCTTGTCGGTCAGCGGATGATTGACCAGCGCCTTCAGCGTCGCCGGCGGGGCGGTGATGACATCGGCGCCGATGAGCGCGGCCTGCTTGACGTGGTTCACCGTGCGCACCGATGCGGTCAGGATCTCGGTCTGGAAATCGTAGTTGTCGTAGATCTGCCGGATCTCCTGGATCAGCTCCATGCCATCCGAGCCGGTGTCATCGATGCGGCCGACGAACGGCGAGATGAAGGACGCGCCGGCCTTGGCGGCGAGCAGTGCCTGATTGGCCGAGAAGCACAGCGTGACGTTGACCATGCGGTTCATCTCGGTGCGGATCGTCTTGCAGGCCTTAAGGCCGTCGAGCGTCAACGGCACCTTGATGGCGATATTGGGTGCGATCTTGGCCAGGACCTCGGCCTCGGCCATCATGTCCTTGTACACGGTCGCCACGACCTCGGCCGAAACCGGGCCTTCGACGATGTCGCAGATCTGCTTGGTGACTTCGACGATCTTGCCACCCGATTTCAGGATCAGCGATGGGTTGGTGGTCACGCCATCAAGCAGCCCCAGATCGTTCAGCTCACGGATTTCCTTGATGTCGGCTGTGTCGGCAAAAAATTTCATGGCGGGTCTCCTGAAGATTTCGTCGTGCTTGGGAAGGCACGTTCAGCGTTGCTCTTTGATCTAGACCAAAGTCGGGGCAAGGTCACGCCTCATGAGTGAAGATTCGCCCTTTGTCGCGGCCGCACCGGTGCTGGTGCCGATGCCGGCCGAACGCCCCTACACCTATGCCGTGCCGGCCGGCATGCGTGTCGTGCCGGGTTCGATCGTGCGCGTGCCGCTTGGGCCCCGCCAGGTCGCCGGCATCGTCTGGGACGGCGCGGTCGAGAAGGTCGATGCGAAAAAGCTGCGTCCGATCGAACAGGTCTTCGACTGCCCGCCGATCGACCGTGCCATGCGCCGCTTCGTCGACTGGGTGGCGCAATACACGCTGTCGGCACCGGGCATGGTGGCGCGCATGCTGCTCAGGGCGCCGGAGGCTTTCGATCCCGAACCCTGGATCGAGGGGCTGCAGCGAACCACGGCCGTTCCCGACCGGATGACGGATGCGCGCGCGCGCGTGCTGGAGACGGCGGAAGGTGGTCTTGCCTGGACGCGTTCCGGCCTCGCCCATGCCGCCGGCGTGTCGTCGACTGTTATCGAGGGGCTCAAGGCGCAAGGCGTGTTCGAGACGGTGATGATCCCGCCGCGCCCGGTCGTGGCCGCGCCTGATCCGAACTATACCGCGCCGGGGCTGATGCCGGACCAGAATGATGCCGCGTCGATGCTGCGCGCCAATGTCGCGGCCGGCATCTTCAATGTCGCGCTGCTCGACGGCGTCACCGGTTCGGGCAAGACGGAGGTTTATTTCGAGGCGGTGGCGGCGGCCCTCGACCAGGGCAAGCAGGTGCTGATCCTGCTGCCGGAAATCGCGCTGACCCACGCGTTTCTGGAGCGCTTCCAGCGCCGCTTCGGCGCCAAGCCGGCCGAATGGCATTCGGACCTGCCGCCCAGGATGCGCGAAAAAGTCTGGCGGCAGGTGGCGGAAGGCGGCGTGCGCGTCGTTGCCGGCGCCCGCTCGGCGCTGTTCCTGCCGTTCAAGGAGCTTGGCCTGATCGTCGTCGACGAGGAGCACGACCCCGCCTACAAGCAGGAAGACCGTGTCTTCTACAATGCACGTGATATGGCGGTGGTGCGCGGCCATATTGGCGGCTTTCCCGTGGTGCTGGCGTCGGCGACCCCATCGGTCGAAAGCCGGGTCAACGCCAGCCAGGGCAAATACAACAGGGCGGTGCTCTCCGCTCGCTTCGCCGAGGCGGCATTGCCCGATCTCAAATCGATCGACATGCGCCGCGCGCCGCCGGCGCGTGGCGGATTCCTGTCGCCGGTGCTGATCGAGCATATGCGCCGGACGCTGGAAAAGGAGGAGCAGTCTCTGCTGTTCCTCAACCGGCGCGGCTATGCGCCGCTGACGCTGTGCCGCGTCTGCGGCCACCGCTTCGGCTGCCCGGTCTGCTCGGCCTGGCTGGTCGAGCATCGCTTTCGCGGCCAGCTGGTCTGCCACCATTGCGGGCACAATGAGCGCCGCCCCGAGGCTTGTCCCGAATGCGGCACGCTCGACCATCTCGTCGCCTGCGGGCCGGGCGTCGAGCGCATCGCCGAGGAGGTCGTCACGCATTTCCCCGACGCGCGCACCATCGTCCTGTCGTCGGACCTGATGGGCGGCGTTCGGCGGCTGCGGCTGGAACTGGAGGCGATCGCCGACGGCGAGGCCGATATCGTCATCGGCACGCAGCTGGTTGCCAAGGGCCACAACTTCCCCAACATGACGCTGGTCGGCGTCGTCGATGCCGATCTCGGTCTGGCCAATGGCGATCCGCGTGCCGCCGAGCGCACCTTCCAGCTGCTCAGCCAGGTGACCGGCCGTGCCGGCCGCACTGGCAAGAAGAGCCTCGGTCTGCTGCAGACCTTCCAGCCTGACCATCCGGTGATGCGGGCGATCGTCTCCGGCGATTCGGAAGCCTTTTACGAGCGCGAGATCGCCGAGCGCGAGCGCGCGGCCTTGCCGCCCTTCGGACGGCTCGCCGGCGTCATCGTCAGCGCGGTGACGCGGGCGGAGGCCGAAGGCCATGCACGCGGTCTGCGCCGGGCGGCGCCCGAGGCATCGGACTTGTTCGTGCTCGGCCCAGCCGAGGCGCCGCTGTCCCTGCTCGGTGGCCGCCATCGCTTCCGGCTTTTGATCCAGGGCGAGCGGCGAGCCGACATGCAAGGTTTCATCCGCGCCATGCTGGCCAACGGGCCGAAACAGCGCGGTTCAGTGCGCGTGCAGGTCGACATCGATCCGCAGAGCTTTTTGTAAGGACGTTCAGCCTTCGCGTGGATTGCTGGTCGTGTCCTTCAGTTCGAGGCGTTGCCGAAACTCTTCAGGATAAAGTCGATAAGCATCATCAATCGAAATCACCATGGCCACTGGTCGCCCCCGCTTGGCGATCGTCGTCGGACTGCCTCTGCTGGCCTCAGCGACCACGGCGCACAGTTCACTGCGTGCCCTGCTGCTGGATTTTGTTTTCATTGAGTGTCCCTCAATATCTCTTTGGAATGTATCATAAGTCGCTGCAAGGAAAGGAAACTGTTTTGAAAACCCTTGGCCTACTCGGCGGCATGAGTTGGGAATCAACCGCCATCTACTACCGCCTGCTGAACGAGATTGTGCGCGAGCGCCTTGGTGGGCTGCATTCGGCGAAACTGCTGCTCTGGTCGTTCGACTTTGCCGAGATCGCCGAGCGGCAGCATCACGGCGACTGGGAAGGCGCCGGCGTGCTTCTCGTCGAAGCGGCGCGCAAGCTGGAGGCGGGCGGCGCCGAAGGGCTGCTTTTGTGCACCAACACCATGCACAAGCTGGCCGGCCAGGTGCAGGCGTCCATATCCATCCCGCTGATCCACATCGCCGATGCCACCGCGGTTGCGATCAAGCGCGCCGGCATGCAGCGCCCGGCGCTGCTGGCGACGCGGTTCACCATGGAGCAGGATTTCTACAAGCGCCGGCTCACCGACGAATACGGATTGCAGCCGGTGGTGCCTGACGCGGCCGGTCGCGACATGGTCCACCGCGTCATCTATGACGAGCTCTGCCAGGGCATCGTCACCGACGTTTCGAAGGCGGCCTACATCGCCGAGGTCGAGCGTCTGCACCGCGAAAAGGCCGCCGACAGCCTCATCATGGGCTGCACCGAGATCACCATGCTGATTGGCCAGCGCGATTTCGACATTCCGGTCTTCGACACGACGCGTATCCATGCCGAGGCGGCAGTGCAATTCGCGCTCGGTTGAAGCGCTTGGCTTAAAATGCCTGGAGTCATCTGGCGCGGCACTTTTCCTCCGCTAGAATGCCCGCAATTTTTCAAAACAGGCATTTCGAGGGGACGATTATGGATTATGCGTTTCCATGGCCGGCGAGCCAGGGCGAGTGGCTGGCCTGGTCGAGCGCCGTCGTCACCGTGCTGCTCGGCCTGCTGTTTTTCCTGGCGCCGGGGCTGGCCTTCCGCATCCTGCGCCTGCAGGCCAGGCCGGAGAAGGCGGCGGCGATCGCCGAAGGGCGGGGCAGGATGTCGGGCTTCTATCTCGGCGTCGGCCTGTGCTGCATCCTCCTGGCTCAGCCGTTGGTCTACATGGCGCTCGGCTTCTCCTGGCTGTTCACCGCCTTCGGCCGTCTGCTGTCGATGATGTCGGATGGCGCCAACACACCTTTCAATTGGGCCTCCATTGTGGTGGAATTGGCCTTGGCGGCATTGCCGCTCGCCTTTGCCTTCGGCTTTGTGCCCTGAATCCAGGGGTATCGCGGCGTCGAAGGCGCCGATCTTTCGCTGGATGCGACAATAGTGCCTGAAAACCATGCGGAACGACGCATTGCGGTCTTAAAATGCCTGTGCTAGACGGCAATCGACTTTCGGCCGGGGATAGCGGAAGCCGCGCCTCCGTGCTTGAAAAAATGCAGTAAGGTCAAAGATTTAGCCAGAGTTTTTGCTCGCGCCAACAATCTGCGGCCTGTCAGACAAGAGAAAAGACGGTCCGTGGCTCAATCGTCATCGCCAATCTCAGGTGTCGCAGAACGCTATGCCGGTTCGCTGTTCGAACTCGCATCGCAGGCAAATTCCGTCGCCAAGGTCGAAGCCGACCTCAACAGCTTCGAGGCGATGCTCGCCGGCAGCGCCGACCTCACCCGGCTGATCAACAGCCCGGTGTTTTCCAGCGAGGATCAGGCCAAGGCCATCGCGGCGATCGCCGACACGGCTGGCATCACCGGCCTCACCGGTAATTTCCTGCGCGTCGTGGCCAAGAACCGCCGCCTGTTCGCGGTGCCCGGCATGATCAAGGCGTTCCGCCAGATCGCCGCCGAACATCGCGGCGAAACCGCCGCCGAAGTGACGTCGGCACACGCGTTGACCGCTGACCAGGAAGCCGAACTCAAGGCGACGCTGAAGAGCGTTGCCGGCAAGGACGTTGCCATCTCCGTTACCGTCGATCCGTCGCTGCTCGGCGGGCTGGTGGTCAAGATGGGCTCGCGCCAGATAGACACGTCGCTCAAAACCAAACTCAATTCGCTCAAGCTTGCACTGAAAGAGGTCGGCTGATGGACATCCGCGCCGCGGAAATTTCCGCAATTCTGAAAGACCAGATCAAGAATTTCGGCAAGGAGGCCGAGGTCTCCGAAGTTGGGCAGGTGCTGTCCGTCGGTGACGGTATCGCCCGCGTCTACGGCCTCGACAATGTCCAGGCCGGCGAAATGGTCGAATTCCCCGGCGGCATCCGCGGCATGGCGCTCAACCTCGAAGCCGACAATGTCGGCGTCGTCATCTTCGGCGCCGACCGCGACATCAAGGAAGGCGACACCGTCAAGCGGACCGGCGCCATCGTCGACGCGCCCGTCGGCCCCGGCCTGCTCGGCCGCGTCGTTGACGCGCTTGGCAACCCGATCGACGGCAAGGGCCCGATCAAGGCGACCGAGCGCAAGCGCGTCGACGTCAAGGCGCCCGGCATCATTCCGCGCAAGTCGGTGAACGAGCCGATGTCGACCGGCCTCAAGGCCATCGACGCGCTGATCCCGGTCGGCCGCGGCCAGCGCGAGCTGGTCATCGGCGACCGCCAGACCGGCAAGACCGCGATCATCCTCGACACGATGCTCAACCAGAAGTCGGTGCACGACAACGGTCCCGAGAAGGAAAAGCTCTACTGCGTGTACGTCGCCGTCGGCCAGAAGCGCTCGACCGTCGCGCAGTTCGTCAAGGTGCTGGAAGAGCGCGGCGCGCTCGAATATTCGATCATCGTCGCCGCCACCGCTTCCGATCCGGCGCCGATGCAGTTCCTGGCGCCGTTCACGGCCTGCACCATGGGCGAATATTTCCGCGACAACGGCATGCATGCGCTGATCAGCTATGACGATCTGTCGAAGCAGGCCGTCGCCTATCGCCAGATGTCGCTGTTGCTGCGTCGTCCGCCGGGCCGAGAAGCCTATCCGGGCGACGTCTTCTATCTGCACTCGCGCCTGCTCGAGCGTGCCGCCAAGCTCAATGACGATCTCGGCGGCGGCTCGCTGACCGCCCTGCCGGTCATCGAAACGCAGGCCAACGACGTGTCGGCCTATATCCCGACCAACGTGATCTCGATCACCGATGGCCAGATCTTCCTCGAAACCAACCTGTTCTTCCAGGGTATTCGTCCGGCCGTCAACGTCGGCCTGTCGGTGTCGCGCGTCGGTTCCTCGGCGCAGATCAAGGCGATGAAGCAGGTCGCCGGCTCCATCAAGGGCGAGCTCGCGCAGTACCGCGAAATGGCGGCCTTCGCGCAGTTCGGCTCGGATCTCGACGCCGCCACGCAGCGCCTGCTCAACCGCGGATCGCGCCTGACCGAACTCCTGAAGCAGCCGCAGTTCTCGCCGCTGAAGACGGAAGAGCAGGTCGCGGTGATCTTCGCCGGCGTCAACGGCTATCTCGACAAGCTTCCGGTCAACCAGGTCGGCAAGTTCGAGCATGGCCTGCTCAGCCACATGCGCTCGACCGGCAAGGACGTTCTCGACGCCATCCGCAACGAGAAGGCGCTGTCGGACGATCTGCGCGCCAAGCTGAAGGCCGAGATCGACGCTTTCGCCAAGACCTTCGCCTGAGCGAAGCGCCAGTCCGGATGAGACAAGACGGGATCAGGTTTGAAGCATGCCTTCATTAAAAGACCTTCGTAACCGTATCGCCTCGGTCAAGGCGACGCAGAAGATCACCAAGGCGATGCAGATGGTCGCCGCGGCGAAGCTGCGCCGTGCGCAAGAGGCCGCGGAAGCGGCGCGCCCCTATTCGGAGCGCATGGGTTCCGTGCTGGCCAACATCACCCAGGCGGTCGGCGGCGGTGGCGATGCCCCGGCGCTGATGACCGGCACCGGCAAGGATGACGTGCATCTGCTCATCGTCTGCACGGCCGAGCGCGGCCTTTGCGGCGGCTTCAATTCGCAGATCGCCCGTCATGCCCGCGACCACATCCGCCGGCTGCTGGCCGACGGCAAGCAGGTCAAGATCATCTGCGTCGGCAAGAAGGGTTTCGACATACTGCGCCGCGACTATGCGTCGATGATCCTCGAACGTATCGATCTGCGCGAGGTCAAGACGCTCGGCTTCGTCAATGCCGACGCGATCGCCCGCAAGGTCATCCACCTCTTCAACGAGGGCAGCTTCGACGTCTGCACCCTGTTCTATTCGCAGTTCAAGTCGGTGATCAGCCAGGTTCCGACCGCGCAGCAGATCATTCCGGCCGCCACCGCTTCTTCGGCCCAGGCCGAATCGGCGGATGGCGCCAGCGCCGTCTATGAATATGAGCCGGAGCCGGGCGAAATCCTGTCCGACCTCATCCCGCGCAACATCGCGGTGCAGATCTTCCGCGCGTTGCTCGAAAACGCGGCCGGCGAAATGGGCGCCAAGATGAGCGCCATGGACAATGCGACGCGCAACGCCGGCGAGATGATCAACAAGCTGTCGATCACCTACAACCGTCAGCGGCAGGCGCAGATCACCAAGGAACTGATTGAGATCATTTCGGGCGCCGAGGCGCTCTAGGCGCGGTTCGCGGGTCATCGGCCCGCGACTGGACCGCGTGAAAAACAAAGGACGAAAAAGGGTAAAGACGATGGCGAAAGCAGCGACCCCCAAGATGGCGGCTCCCGCGAAGGCGGCAAAGGCTCCGGCAGCAGCCGCAAAGGCGGCTCCGGCCAAGGCATCCCCGGCAGCGCCGGCCAAGGCAGCCGCGGCCAGGACGTCGGCAGTGGCGACCAAGGCAACCGGTGTTGTCGGCAAGGTCCGCCAGGTCATCGGCGCCGTCGTCGACGTGCAGTTTGGCGAGCATCTGCCGCCGATCCTGAACGCGCTGGAGACGACCAATGTCGGCAATCGGCTCGTGCTCGAAGTTGCCCAGCATCTGGGCGAGAACACCGTGCGCTGCATCGCCATGGACTCCACCGAAGGCCTGGTGCGCGGCCAGGAAGTGCGTGACACCGGCGGCCCGATCGCGGTGCCGGTCGGCCCGGGCATGCTCGGCCGCATCATCAACGTCATCGGCGAGCCGGTCGACGAAGCCGGCCCGGTCGACGCGGTCGAACTGCGTTCGATCCATCAGCCGGCTCCGGCCTATATCGACCAGTCGACGGAAGCGCAGATCCTGATCACCGGCATCAAGGTGCTCGACCTCCTGGCTCCCTACGCCAAGGGCGGCAAGATCGGCCTGTTCGGCGGCGCCGGCGTCGGCAAGACCGTGCTGATCCAGGAACTGATCAACAACATCGCCAAGGCCCATGGCGGCTATTCGGTGTTCGCCGGCGTCGGCGAGCGCACCCGCGAAGGCAACGACCTCTATCATGAGTTCATCGAATCCGGCGTCAACAAGAAGGGCGGCGGCGAAGGCTCCAAGGCGGCCCTCGTCTATGGGCAGATGAACGAGCCGCCGGGCGCGCGCGCCCGCGTCGGCCTGACCGGCCTGACGGTTGCCGAATATTTCCGCGACCAGGGCCAGGACGTGCTGTTCTTCGTCGACAACATCTTCCGCTTCACGCAGGCGGGTTCGGAAGTCTCGGCTCTGCTCGGCCGTATTCCGTCGGCCGTGGGCTATCAGCCGACGCTCGCCACCGACATGGGCGCGTTGCAGGAACGCATCACCACCACCACCAAGGGCTCGATCACATCAGTGCAGGCGATCTACGTGCCGGCTGACGACTTGACCGACCCGGCGCCGGCGACCTCGTTCGCCCACCTTGACGCGACGACGACGCTGAACCGCGCCATCGCCGAAAAAGGCATCTACCCGGCGGTCGATCCGCTCGACTCGACCTCGCGCATGCTCGACCCGCTGGTCGTCGGCGACGAGCATTATGGCGTTGCCCGCCAGGTGCAGTCGATCCTCCAGCGCTACAAGTCGTTGCAGGACATCATCGCCATCCTTGGCATGGACGAGCTCTCGGAAGAGGACAAGCAGACGGTGGCCCGCGCCCGCAAGATCGAGCGCTTCCTGTCGCAGCCGTTCTTCGTCGCCGAAGTGTTCACCGGCGCGCCGGGCAAGCTGGTCGACCTCGCCGACACCATCAAGGGGTTCAAGGGCCTCTGCAACGGCGACTACGACCATCTGCCGGAAGCCGCCTTCTACATGGTCGGTGGCATCGAGGAAGCGGTCGAGAAGGCACAGCGCCTCGCGGCTGAAGCGGCGTAATCAAGGCAATAGGGAGTAGTCAGTAGTCGGTAGTGAATAGCAGCTGGGTTATCGGGGGCAGTTGGCCTCTCTCCCTACTTCCTACTCACTATTCCCTACTCACTAAATTGACATGGCTGAAGCTTTCAAGTTCGAACTGGTCTCACCGGAACGCCTGCTGGTTTCCGCCGAGGTCGAATCCGTCGTCATTCCGGGTGCCGAGGGCGAGATGACCGTCATGGCCCATCACGCACCGGTCATGACGACGATCAAACCGGGTGTCGTGACGGTGAAGAGCGCCTCGGGCAACGAAGAACGCTATGTCGTGTTCGGCGGCTTCGCCGACATCGTCCCGGCCGGCTGCACGCTGCTGGCGGAGTCGGCTGTCGCGGTGAAGGATCTGGATCGCGCTGATCTCGCCCGCCGCATCCAGGAAGCCAGGGAAGACGCCAACGACGCCAAGGACGACCAGGCGCGCAGCAAGGCGGAACAATTCCTTAGCCAGCTCACCACGCTGGACGGCGCCATTCTGCCGGCTTGAAGTTCTTCTGGAGTAAGTGACTGAAAGCGGGGCCTTGCCTCGCTTTTTGTTGAGCTGGCGGGAGTTCAGGCGGCGGCGATGCTGTCGCGCCGCCCCCAAAAGTCCTCTACCGCCTGCCGATCCGCGCCAGTTCCGCCCTACGACCCTGCGCCCTCTATGCCGAGCGCGGCGAAGGCCAAGGTCGTGCCGTCCCGTCGCAGGTGGACGAGATGGATGGCGACAAGTTCGATCAGCGTCTGGCGCTCGGCGTGGTCCCTGGCGAAGCCGGCCAGGTCGAACACTCCGGTCACGGTTTCGTTCGCCGGCAGTTGCTGGCTCAAAAGCGCCGTCAGCGGCGCATCGAGCGGATCGGTGAAATGGCCCTCCGGCAAGGTCTTTCCCCGCGCCGCGCAAGCGGCGATCCAGGCTGCAACCACCAGCGTGAGGTGGACCAGTTCGGTGCCGGCCTCGAGGCACTCGATAGCCGAGGCGATGATGCGCTGCGGCAGTTTCTGGCTGCCGTCATTGGCGATCTGCGCCGTGCGGTGGGCAAGGGCCGTGTTCGAAAAACGCTCGGCAAGCTCGGCCGTATAGGCCGATGGGTCGAGGCCGGCATCGTCGGGCAATGTCGATTTGGCTTCTTCCCAGAGCGCATCGACAAACCGTCTTATCGCAGGGTCGGCGAAGGCGCGGTCGACGGTGGCGTGGCCGCTGAGCAGGCCGAGATAGGCGATGCCCGAATGCGCGCCGTTGAGCAACCTCAGTTTCATGTCCTCGAAGGGGGCGACATCCCCGACCATGGTGACGCCGAATTTCTCCCAGGCCGGACGGCCTGTCGGGAAATCGTCTTCGATCACCCATTGGCGGAAGGGTTCGGTCATCACGGGCCAGGCGTCCTCGACACCAAGTTCGCCCGATATCCGCGCCCGGTCGGCATCGGTCGTCGCCGGCACGATGCGGTCGACCATGCTCGAGGGAAACGCGACATGATCGGCAATGTGGCCGGCGATTGCGGCATCGCCCGCCGAACCTGGGCCGGCATCGCGCAACGTGGCGAATTCGATCAGCAGCCTGTGCAAGGTGGCGCCGTTGGCGGGCAGGTTGTCGCAGCAGAGCACGGTGAAGGGCGGGGCGCCTGCAGCCAGCCTGCGGGTGAGCGCTTCGGTCAGAAAACCATGCGCGGTCTTGGGCGTTTGCGGGTTGGCGAGGTCGTGGACGATGTCGGGATGCGCCGCGTCCAGCCCGCCGCCGGCCGCCCGCAGATAGGCCTTCTCGGTGATGGTCAGCGTCACGATGCGTGTGCGCGGATCGGTCAGCGCCGCCAGCACCGCGGCCGGGTTTTCCGGGGCGACCAGCATCGAACCGATGGAGCCGATGACATGCAGTTTCTCGCCGCCGCTGTCGCGCACCGCCAAGGTGTACAGCCCGTCCTGCGGCGCCAGCGCGTCGCGCGTATCGGCGCTGCGTAGCGACACACCCGTTATGCCCCAGCCCGTCTCGCCGGCCGCCAGGCATTCATCGATATAGGCGGCCTGGTGGGCGCGGTGAAACGCGCCGACGCCGAGATGCACGATGCCCGGTTCAACCGTGCTGCGATCATAGCGGGGCGCGGCGACCTCGGTGGGCAATGCCTGCGCCGTGCGGTTGGAAAGGCGATCCGTCATCGGTCGGGGTGCTCATCTGCTGGAAAACGGCATGGTGGTCTTCGGGCGTGCCGCAAGTTGCGTAACATCGGCGACGCTTATCGACAATGCTCAGCTTGGCTCAAAAGTCATCATACAACAATCCAATTTTTGTATGTTGACATTATTTCCGGCCAACCCTACCGATAGGGACCGGGAGGATGGCCGTGGCACTGACGAATGCGGATTTGCTGTTTCCAGCCGAGGCGCGCGCTCTCTCGGTCGCCCGCGATCTCCATGCCAGCATCAAGGACCTCCCCATCATCAGCCCGCACGGGCACACCGATCCGCGCTGGTATGCGCTGAACGAGCCGTTCCCCGATCCCGCGCAACTGCTGATCGTGCCTGACCATTACATCTTCCGCATGCTGTTCAGCCAGGGCGTACGGCTGGAGGCTCTCGGCGTGCCGACCCTCGATGGGGCGCCCGTCGAGACCGACGGCAGGGCGATCTGGCGGCTGTTCGCCGAACATTATTATCTCTTCCGTGGCACGCCGACGCGGCTGTGGTTCGACCATGTGCTGGAGCATCTGTTCGGCATCGGCGAGCCGCTGAGTGCCGCGACGGCCGATCGTCACTACGACATGATCGCGACCTTGCTTCAGTGGGAGAATTTCCGCCCCCGCGCCCTGTTCGAGCGCTTCAACATCGAGGTCATCGCGACGACCGAAGGTGCGCTGGACGATCTCAAATGGCACAGGATGATCCGCGACAGTGGCTGGGATGGCCGCGTCGTCACCGCCTATCGGCCGGACGCGGTCGTCGATCCCGATTTCGAGGGTTTTGCGGCCAATCTCGACCGGCTCGGCGAAATCACCGGCCGCGACACCGGCACCTGGGCCGGCTATCTCGACGCGCATCGCCAGCGCCGCGCCTTCTTCAAGGAGTTTGGCGCAACCTCGTCCGATCACGGCCATCCGACCGCCGAGACGGCCAACCTTTCCGATGCGGCGGCGCAAGAGCTGTTCAACCGCATCCGCGGCGGCTCGGAGGACGAACGCGAGCGAAAACTGTTTCGCGCCCAGATGCTGACCGAGATGGCCAAGATGAGCCGGGACGACGGGCTGGTGCTGCAGATCCACCCCGGCTCCTGGCGCAACCATTCGCCCGGCATCTTCCAGAAGTTCGGCCGCGACAAGGGCTTCGATATCCCGACGCGGACCGACTATGTGACGGCGCTGAAGCCGCTGCTCGATTGCGTCGGGCTGGAGCGCGACCTGACCGTCATCGTCTTCACGCTGGACGAAAGCAGCTACGCGCGCGAACTGGCGCCGCTTGCCGGCGTCTATCCGGCGCTGAAGCTCGGGCCGGCCTGGTGGTTCCATGACAGTCCGGAAGGCATGCGCCGCTTCCGCGAGAAGACGACGGAAACAGCGGGCTTCTACAATACAGTCGGTTTCAACGACGACACCCGTGCCTTTCCCTCGATCCCGGCTCGTCATGACGTGGCCCGGCGGGTCGACTGTGCGTTCCTCGCGCGCCTCGTCGCCGAGCACCGGCTGCGCGAGGACGAGGCGCATGAACTGGCCAGGGAGCTTGCCTACACGCTTGCCAAGAAGGCGTACCGGCTCTGAGCCGGGCGTTTTGATTTCAAAGGGAGGAAGTCATGTTGTTTTTATCGAAAGTGACGGCGGCCACATTCGCCTTCGGCTCGTTGCTGATCGGCATTGCCAACGCTGAAAACGTACTTCGATCGTCGGATACCCATCCGGACGGCTATCCGACGGTCGAGGCGGTGAAATACATGAGCGACCTGATCAAGCAGCGCAGCAACGGCCGCTATTCGATCGAGGTCTATCATTCCGCGCAGCTCGGCGAGGAAAAGGACACGATCGAACAGACCCAGGCCGGCGTCATCGATCTCGACCGCGTCTCGATGGGTCCATTCAACGGCATCGTACCGGAAACCGCGGTTCCGTCGCTGCCCTACATGTTCCGCTCGGTCGAGCATATGCGCCATGTCATGGACGGGCCGATCGGCGATCAGATCCTGAAAGCCTTCGAGGCGCATGACCTCATCGGCCTGGCCTTCTACGATTCGGGCGCGCGTTCCTTCTACAACACCAAGAAGGACATCACCTCGATGGCCGACATGAAGGGCATGAAGTTCCGCGTCATCCAGTCGGACGTGTTCGTCGACATGGTCAATGCGCTCGGCGCCAATGCCACGCCAATGGCCTATGGCGAGGTGTATTCGGCGCTGCAGACAGGCGTTATCGACGGTGCCGAGAACAACTGGCCGAGCTTCGAATCCGCCAAGCATTACGAAGTTGCCAAGCACTATACGATGGATGAACACCAGATCGTTCCGGAGGTGCTGGTGATGTCCAAGGCAAGCTGGGGCAAGCTTTCGCCGGAGGACCAGGCGATCGTGCGACAAGCAGCCAAGGACAGTGTCGTCAAGATGCGCGAACTCTGGGACGCGCAGGAGAAGAAGTCGCGCGGCATCGTCGAGGCCGCCGGCGTGAAGGTTAGCGACATCGACAAGCAGCCGCTGATCGATGCCATGAAGCCTGTCTACGACAAGTATTTGTCGACGCCCGAGCTGAAAGACCTGGCCGCGCGGATACAGGCCGAGAAATGACGATGACGGGCAGCACGCCAGGGAGCGCGGAGACCCCCGCGCTGCCCTCCGGCCGGTCGGGTCTGACAGGGTTCTGGCTGCGGGCGGAGCGCTTTCTTTCCGGGCTTGCCCGGCTGGCCCTATGGGTCAGCGGAGCGGGATTGACGCTGATGACGATTGTCATCTTCTGGCAGGTGTTCTCGCGCTACGTGCTCAACCGGTCGCCAAGCTGGACCGAATCCTTCTCGGTGCTTTTGATGGGATGGTTCATCTTCCTTGGTGCCGCCGTCGGTGTGCGCGAACGCACGCATCTTGGTTTCGATGTGCTGCTCTATGTGTTGCCCGCCTCGGCGAAGGCGGTGCTGCGCAGTATTTCCGATCTTGTCGTGCTGGCCTTCGGCGCCGGCATGATCATCTACGGCATACAACTGGCAAAGCTGACCTGGAACACCGTGATGCCCTCGCTCGCCCTGCCGGGCGGGGTCAGCTTCCTGCCGGTCATTCTGGGCGGTGCGCTGGTCTGCCTGTTCTCGCTGGAGCGCCTGGCCGGGCGTTTTGCCGGACTGCCAGTCGATGCTGACATTTATGCGACCGGCGAGGAGCCCTGAACCATGGCGCTGATCGTCCTGTTCGGAACCTTTGTGTTTCTGCTCGTCATCGGCACGCCGATCGCTTTCTGCCTCGGCGTTGCCAGCTTCGCGACGATCCTCACGCTGGGCCTGCCGCCGGTGGTGGTGTTCCAGCGGCTCAATTCCGGGGTCAGCGTTTTCTCGCTGATGGCCATTCCCTTCTTCATCTTCGCCGGCGATCTGATGGTGCGCGGCGGCATCGCGGCGCGCCTGGTGGCGCTGGCCGGATCGCTGGTCGGCCATCTGCGCGGCGGCCTAGGCCAGGTCAACATCGCCGCCTCGACCATGTTCGGCGGCATTTCCGGTTCGGCGGTGGCGGACGCCTCGGCGGTCGGCGGCCTGATGATCCCGCAGATGAAGGCGCGCGGCTACGGGATAGACTATGCCGTCAACATCACCTCGGTCGGCGCCATCATCGCCTTGCTGATCCCGCCGTCGCACAACATGATCATCTATTCGATCTCGGCCGGCGGCCGCATCTCGATCGCCGACCTGTTCACGGCGGGCGTCATACCGGGCCTGCTCCTGGCGCTTTCACTGATGATCACGGCTTATTGGGTCGCCAGCCGGCGCGGCTATCCCACCGAGCCCTTCGCCGGCTTCGGTCGCGCGATGCAACTGCTTGTCGCCGCCATTCCCGGCCTCGTGCTGATCGGCATCATTTTCGGCGGCGTCAGGTCGGGCATATTCACGGCGACGGAAAGCTCGTGCATCGCCATCGTCTACGCCTTCCTGGTGACGCTTGTCATCTACCGTTCGATGAGCTGGGGCGACTTCGTTGCCGCGACCACGGCGGCGGTGCGCACCACGGCGATGGTGCTGATGATCATCGGCTGTGCCGCCGCCTTCGGCTGGCTGCTCGCCTACCTCAGGGTTCCCGCCGCGCTGGTCGCCTTTCTGCAGTCGGTATCCGACAACAAGCTGGTCATCCTGCTGTTGATCAACATCGTTCTGCTCATCCTCGGCACATTCATGGACATGTCGCCGCTGATCATCATCACCACGCCGATCTTCCTGCCCGTGGTCATGGCCTATGGCGTCGATCCCGTGCATTTCGGCGTCATCCTGATCCTCAATCTCGGCATCGGCCTGTGCACGCCGCCGGTGGGCGCCGTGCTCTTCGTCAGCTGCGCCATCGGCCGCATCCCGATCTGGACGGCGATGCGCTCGATCTGGCCATTCTATGGCGCGGCCTTCGCCGTGCTGATGCTCGTCACCTACATACCGGAAATCTCATTGTGGCTGCCTAGTCTGTTTCACTAGAGCGGGCCAGCGATCGGTAGAATCGCTGGCCCGCTCCAACTCTTTGTTTCTACGCAATTCCGGACGGAAGACGGCTACGCACTTGTCCTGGAATTGCCTCAGGAGGTTCACCACGTGTCCGAAACAGTTGCCGACCTCCGGGTCGAGAGAAAACCCAAACTCTCGGAGACCGTCGTCGCGGCGATCCGCAAGCAGCTGCAGGCGGGCGAGATCCTGCCCGGCCACAAACTGCCGACCGAAGGCCAGTTGACCGAGACCTTCGGCGTCAGCCGCACCGTCATCCGCGAGGCCTTGGCCAAGCTTGCCGCCGACGGCCTGGTCGAGCCTCGCCAGGGGGCGGGCGTCTTCGTCACCGAGCACATCTCGACGATGTTCGGCGCGCTCGCCGCCGACATGGGCACCAAGGATTCCATCGCGCTCAACGTGCTGGAGGTACGCCTGGCGATCGAGATCGAATCGGCCGGGCTCGCCGCCATCCGCCGCAATGCCGCGCAGGAAGCGGCGATCCAGGAAGCCTTCTTCGAGTTCGAACGGCTGCTGCTCAACGGCGAGCCGACCGGGCCGGCCGATCTCGCCTTCCACCGCGCCATCGCCAGCGCCACCAACAATCCGTTCTATGTCGAAATGCTCGACGTGCTCGGCCGGCGCGCCATACCGTGCGACGTGACCTCGCCCTGGTCGACGGAACTGGTGCAATCCGACAGCTACCAACGCGGGCTGCAGGGGGAGCATCTGGTGATCCTCAACGCGATCACGTCCGGTGATGCAGAAGCCGCGCGCGAGGCGATGCGCGCGCACCTCACGGCCAGCCAGCAGCGCTATCGCGAACGCCTGCACGCTAGGCAGGTCTTCTATGCCAGTTCGGTCAAGGCCGCCGCCGGCGAGTGATCTATCGGAAGTCAGGACAGAGATGAGCCAGAACCATACCGACTACACATCGCGCTTCGCCATCGACCCGGTCGCCGCGGCGGCCATGGGCACCGACGAACTGCGCCATAACTTCCACATCGAAGACCTGTTCCAGCTCGGCCGGATCCGTCTGACCTATACCCACTACGACCGGATGATCGTCGGCGGCGCCGTTCCGGCCGGCAAGCCGCTTCGGCTGGAAGTGATCAAGCCGACAGGGACGAAGGGTTTTCTCGATCGGCGCGAGATGATCGCCGTCAACATCGGCGGGTCCGGCACGATAGAAGCCGGTGGCCAGCTGTTCACGCTCCAGGCGCGCGACATGCTCTATCTCGGCATGGGGACCAGCGACGTATCGTTCGCGTCCACGGGTAACGATGAGCCGGCTAAGTTCTACCTGTTGAGTGCGCCGGCGCATCAGGCTCATCCCAATCGGCTGATCCGCATCGGCGACGCCAAGCGCGTCGATCTCGGCAGCAAGGAAGCCTGCAACGAGCGCTCGATCTTCCAGTTCATCCACGCCGATGGCGCGAAAACCTGCCAGCTCGTCGTCGGCATGACGCAGCTCGCGCCCGGCTCCGTCTGGAACACCATGCCGTGTCATGTGCATGACCGGCGCATGGAGGCCTATCTCTATTTCGATCTGGCGGACACGGCGCGGGTCTTCCATTTCATGGGCGAGCCCGACGAGACGCGCCATATCGTCATGCGCAACGAGGAGGCTGTGCTGTCGCCCGGCTGGTCGATCCATTCGGGCGCCGGTACGTCGAACTACGCCTTCATCTGGGCAATGGCCGGCGACAATGTCGATTACACCGATGTCGATCCGGTGGCGATGGAAGAACTGCGGTGATCGACCTCTCCGCTTTCAGCCTGGCCGGCAAACGCATCCTCGTTACCGGCGCCAACACCGGCATCGGCCAGGGCATAGCGGTGTCGATCGCGCGGGCCGGCGGTGCGGTCGTCGGCGTCGGCCGCTCATCGATGGATGAAACGGCGGCAAGGATCGCCGGGGTGGGCGGGCAGTTCGAAGCTGTAACCGCCGACCTTGCCGACACGGCGGCGGCCGGACCGATGCTGGACCGGGTCTGGGAAAAAAGCGGACCGCTCGACGGGCTCGTCAACAATGCCGGCATCATCCGGCGCGCCGATGCCGTCGATCTGAGCGAGGCCGATTGGGACGAGGTGCTCGACCTCAACCTGAAGGCGGTCTTCCTGCTCTGCCAAGCCTTCGCCAGGCGCGTCCTGGCTGCTGGACGCAAGGGCAAGATCGTCAACATCGCCTCGGTGCTGAGCTTCCAGGGCGGCATCCGCGTCGCGTCCTACACCGCCTCCAAACATGGCGTGCTCGGCATCACCCGGCTGCTCGCCTGCGAATGGGCGGCGAAAGGCATCAACGTCAACGGCATCGCGCCGGGTTATATCGAAACCAACAATACGCAGGCGCTGCGTGCCGACCCTGACAGAAGCGCTGCCATCCTGGCGCGCATTCCGGCGGGCCGATGGGGCGAGCCGGGAGATATCGGCGATGCCGCCGTTTTCTTACTGGCTCAGGCATCGAACTACATGCATGGCGCGGTGATGCCGGTGGATGGCGGCTGGCTGGCGCGGTGAGGAGGTGACGATGACGAAACCGAAGATTTTCGCGCAGGCCGGCGAGGCGGCCTGGACGCCGACGCCGGACGGCAACAGGCGGCGCGTTTTGCTGCATACGGACGAATTGATGATGGTCGAGTTCGGCTTCGACAAGGGCGGTGTCGGCGCATTGCACTCGCATCCGCATGTCCAGGCAAGCTACGTTGCCGAGGGTCGCTTCGAGGTGACCATCGATGGCCGGACCGAGATCCTTGGGGCCGGCGGAAGCTTCATCGTGCCGTCCGGTCTGGTGCATGGCGTCAAGGCGCTGGAAGCGGGGCGGCTGGTCGACAGTTTCACGCCGCGACGGGCTGATTTTCTGACCTGATGGACGCCTTCTGCTTGGGTTGACACTGTGTAGATGAGAACCCGCGCCTCCGAAGAGGCGCGGGCGTTGCCTGGGCGCTTGTGGCGCCGCGGTACTCAAAACATCACCGCAGGATTGGAAACCTGCCGGATCATGGTGAATATAAGCTTAACTTAATAGACTAAATCCGCGTGGTCACGGCGACCGGCGGCGAGCAAGCGGTGCGTGGCCTCGAGAATGGCCTCGACCGGCGTGTCGGCGACTTTGGCTGTTCTGCCGCGCCTCGGCGCCGTCACCACCTCGACCCGGTTCGACAGCGGCCGCCACCGCTCGAGATTGGCGCCGTTGTTGACGATCACCGTCGGCGTCATGACCGTGGCGAACAGGTGCCCCAGCCCGCCTTCCATACCGACATAGGCGGCAGCCATCTCGCCAAGCGCCAGCAGGAGGTCGCCGAACGCCTCGACTCCGAGCCCGAGTTCCGGACCGATCACCGAAAGACGGCTCTCCCTGGCGAGAAGGGCCTGCGGCGTCGGTCCGTCGCCCGGGGTTACCAGATACAGGACCTGATAGCCGGCATCGATGAGATTGCCGGCTATGGCAGCGACCTGGGCCTCGCTCATGAACTTGTTGCCCCTGGCATTGCCGCCAAGCAGGATCAGCGGCCGGTCGCCGGTTCCGCGAAACCGGCGCGCCTGGGTCCGGGCGGCCTGCGGGACATCAAGCCGATGGTCGAATGGCAAGTGCCGGCCGGCGAGGCGCTCGATCAGCCGGTGGTAGCGCCAGGCATTGTGTTCGGGCCGCAAGGTCCATCTTGTGCCCCAACGCAGCGACAAGAGATGACCGGCAAAATTGGGCTCGTAGCGGACGCTGCGGCCGACAAGCTGCAATGCGGTCACCATCAGCCCGGGCACGCCCGCCCGGAAGTCGACGACCGTTGTTTGTCCGCCGGGCCGGGCGAACTCAGCCAGAATGGCGGAAAGCGGCACAATCGTCCTGAAGTCATCGACGAGGGGAGCCGCATGCTTGTGCAACATGCCCGTAAGCGAGGACTTGCCCCGGCTGCCATAGACGATATGGCTTCGTGGGAAGGCCGTTCTTGCCGCCCGCAAGGCCGGTATCCTCAGCAACCCGTCGCCGAGGGCATCGTTGCGGCCGTAGAAGATAAGCAGCGGCGCGAGCAAATCCATGGCCAGGCGGATCCGTTAGCTATGAGGTCGGGAATAAGCCGGAAAAGATCGTGCAAAAAAGACAGCAAATCCCGACTGAATCCAGAGGGAACGTGCTTCAAACGCAACAATAGGGAGCGGTATCAACGAATATCGTCGCCGATGCGCTGGTCATTGCGGCACCAAAACGCCGACGTTGTTCAGGTGATATGCGTGAGCAGGCTGAAAAGCCGCTCGAACGTCTTGCCGTAGGGCGGGCGTAGAAGTCCTCCCGCACTCAGTTTGGACTGCAGGAAGACCGGCTTTTCCTTGCTGAAGGTGCGGAACCCCCATTCGCCGTGATAGGCGCCCATGCCGCTGGCGCCGACACCGCCGAAAGGCTGGTTCTCCTGCACCAGATGCAGCATGCAGTCGTTGATCGTGACGCCGCCGGCGAGGGTCTCATGCAGGATGCGTTGGCGGTTGCGGCTGTCGTGGCCGAACCAGTAGAGCGCCAGCGGCCGGTCGGCTCGGTTCACATGATCGATCGCATCGCCGACCGTGGCATACTCGACGATCGGCAGCACCGGGCCGAAAATCTCTTCACGCATCAGCCGCAGGTCCGGACCGGCATTGCAGACCAATGTCGGCGGCAGCTTCCGGTTGGCAGTGCCGAATTCTTCGCCGGCCGGGTTGATTTCGACGACATCGGCGCCGGCGTCGCGGGCTTCCGCGATCATGGCGCGCAGGCGCTGGTAATGCCGGTCGCTGATGATGGCGGTGTAGTCGGGGTTGTCGCGCAAGGTGGGGTAGAGCCGCGCCACCGCCGTGGCGAGCTTCATGGCGACCGTGGCCGCCTGTCCCCTGGGCACCAGCAGATAATCCGGCGCGATGCAGGTCTGCCCGGCATTGAGCAGCTTGCCGTAGGCGATGCGGGATGCGGCCGTGTCCAGGTCGCATGAGGGATCGAAGATCGCAGGAGACTTGCCGCCGAGTTCGAGTGTGACCGGGGTCAGGTTGGCGGCGGCGGCGATCGCGACCTGGCGGCCGACGGCGGTCGAGCCGGTGAACAGCAGATGATCGAAGGGCATCGACACGAAGGCCTTGCCCATCTCGGCATCGCCGGTGATGACGCTCAACTCGTCGGGGGCAAAGTGCTCGCCGGCCAGTCTGGCGAGCAACGCCGAGAAAGCAGGCGTCAGTTCGGAAGGCTTAACCAGCACGCGGTTGCCGGCGGCCAGGGCTGCGGTCACCGGCGCAATTGCGAGCTGAAAAGGGTAGTTCCAGGGCGAGACGATGCCGACAACGCCGAGCGGCTGCGGCAGCAGGCGATTTCGGCCGGGCAGGAACGGCAAGGTGGTGGCGACACGGCGCTCCCGCATCCAGCCTCTCAGATGGGAAAGCGTGTGGCGGATGCCGGCGCGCACGACAAACAGTTCCGCGAGGCGGGTCTCGTGCGCCGAGCGGCCGCCGAAGTCGGCATCGATGGCCGCACAGATGTCCGCCTCATGCTTTTCGGTGAGCGCCAGCAGGCGTTTCAGCCGGTCCTTTCGTACGCCAAGATCCGGAAAGGGTTGTGCCTGGAAGGCCGCACGCTGCCGTTCGAACCGGTCGCGGAGCGTGTCCTGTCTGACCTGCAGCATCGCGTCCTCCTCCTGTCGTAGGGCTGAGCTTACATCCCGGTCCCTGCAGGAATCCAGCCGGCCCGCGGCTCCCGCAAGGGAAGGTGCCAGGGCTTCGGCCAGCCCGCGCCGGGTCCGCATGCTTTTCGAAGTTGGGCGGTGTGGCTGCCAGCCAGAACCGATCTGTCCACCGAAACGGCCTCCGATTCTCTAAAGCGTGAGGCCCCAACCTATACATCCTATGCGGGAATCTGCGGTCTGACATGGCCTTACGGATGAGTTGCCAGCTCGGACTTTACGGACGAGTTCGCGGTGGCATTCCCGCGCGCTTCGCTTTAGGACCATGGTTCAGCCAACGAGGAACCATCTCTCCATGCACGGATCGACGGCGGACAGGCCGGATGCCAAGCGGCGCGTCCTCAAGGACGTGTTCGGCTTCGACGATTTTCGCCCCGGCCAGGCCGACGTCATGGACGCGCTGCTTAGCGGGCGCCATGTGCTGGCCGTGATGCCGACAGGCGCCGGCAAGTCGCTCTGCTACCAGGTTCCGGCGCTGGTCCTGGGCGGGCTCAGCATCGTCGTCTCGCCGCTGGTGGCGCTGATGCAGGATCAGGTCGCCGCCTTGCGCTTTGCCGGCGTCGGCGCCGACACGATCAATTCCTCGCTCGACCGCGAGGCCAATGTCGCGGCGTGGCGCCGTGTCGCGTCGGGCCAGACGCGGCTGCTTTATCTGGCGCCGGAGCGGCTGATGACCGAGCGCATGCTCGAGGCGCTTTCGCGGCTCGACGTCAGCCTGATCGCCATCGACGAGGCGCATTGCATCTCGCAATGGGGGCCGGCGTTCCGGCCCGAATATGAGGATTTGTCGCGGCTGCGCGGCATCTTCCCCAACGTGCCTATCATCGCGGTGACGGCAACGGCTGACGAGAGCACGCGCACCGACATTGAAGCCCGGCTGTTCGCCGAGCGGGTCGAAACCCTGGTGCTGGGTTTCGACCGGCCAAACATCAAGCTGGCGATCGAATCCAAGCAGGACAGCAAGCGGCAATTGCTGCGTTTCATCGAGCGCCACGCCGGCAAGAGCGGCATCGTCTACTGCCTGTCGCGCAAGAAGACCGAGGAGATGGCGGCCTTCCTCGAGAAGAACGGCGTCACCGCGCTCGCCTACCATGCCGGGATGAGCAAGGAGGCGCGTGAGGCCAATCAAAACGCCTTCATGACGCTCTCCGGCATCGTCATGGTGGCGACCATCGCCTTCGGCATGGGCATCGACAAGCCCGACGTCGCCTATGTCTTCCATACCGATATGCCAGGCAGCCTGGAGGCCTATTACCAGGAGATCGGGCGCGCCGGCCGTGATGGGCGCAAGGCCGAGGCGCATATGCTTTACGGCCTTGGCGATATCCGCATGCGCCGGCTGTTCATCGACGACGAGGACGCGTCCACCGAGCACAAGCGGCGGGCGCATCGCCGGCTCGATACGCTGATCGGCTATTGCGAGACGGCGCAGTGCCGCCGCCAGGTGTTGCTCGGCTATTTCGGCGAGGAGGCGCAGCCTTGCGGCAATTGCGACAACTGCCTCGACCAGGTGCCGCGCGCGGACGGCGCCGCCGAGGCACGTGTCATCCTGGCGGCGGTGGCGCAGAGTGGCGAGCGCTTCGGCGCCACCCATGTCATCGACATCCTGCTCGGCCACGAGACCGAGAAGGTCCTGGCCAGGGGCCATGAGCGGCTGGCGAGCTTCGGCAGCGGCGTGGCGCACAAGAAGGATTTCTTGATATCGTTGATCCGGCAGCTTGTCGCCGGAGGCTTCCTGGAGCCGGACCCGAGCGGCCATGGCGGCCTTGCCATTGCCGACAAAGGCCACGCGCTCGGCCAGGGCGAGGTGCCGTTCCACTATCGCGTCGAGATGCGCGGCCGCGCCCTGCGCAAGATGCGAGCGGCCGAGGGCGCCGCGAACACCGAAGGCGTGGATGCATCGCTGCTCGCCACGCTCAAATCGCTGCGGCTGCGTCTCGCCAAGGAGCGTCAGGTGCCGGCCTATGTCGTGTTCTCCGATCGCACGCTGATCGACATGGCCGAACGCCGCCCGCGCGATCTCGACGCCTTCGCCGAGGTGAATGGCGTGGGCGGGGCGAAGCTCAAGGAGTTCGGCCAGCTTTTTCTCGCCGCGATCGCCGCGCACCAGGCGGGCGAATCGGCCTGAGGCGATCCGGCGCTATCCGTGGATGTCCGGCGGCCAAGTGGCGGTTGGGGCGACCTGCTTCACCGCGCCAATGGCGTGCGTTCGCTGCCCTTGCCGGCGGCGTCGCGCTGCACGCGATCAAGCCGACCGTCATCCTGTCTTCGACAAGGAGAGGGGACCGATAGGTTTGGCCGCCTTTTGCCCTGCCTGTTAGAGCGTTCCATCATTTCGCGGAAATGCAGAACCGCCCTATCTGTTTGCTTTTACGCGACGCCGTCATGTTCAAAGGGCGCAGGCAAGTCGGCATCACTGTCGGCGAAATCCTTGGAGTCCATTTTCTGGGGTGCGCGCCCAATGACCAGCATCATCACGGCGACGAAATACCCAATCTGCAAAACTATCGCGGCGACCGCGGTCCAGCCAAGCGCATGCCATAAGGAACCCGTTGCCGCAAAGATCCAGACAGCCACGAAGCCCAGCGTGCCGAACATACCCACCAGAAACTGCGGAAAATACATTTTTGCCAGAACGTTCCTGACTGTCACCAGTCTCGAAACGTCTCCCTAACTGGAACGCCACATCCCGGTTTGAAGGTTTTTCATTATTTTAGCAATTACGCAAGTACCTGCGGGTGAAGAGACTGGCCGGCTTCGCGATTGGCCAGCCGCGGCTAGGCGTGACGATGCGACAAGTCAAAACCGCCGTCCGACCGAGGCCCCGACAAGCGCTCTGCCGCAGACCGGAACATGTCCTCGAACTCCAGTTCCTGCTCAAACACCACACCTCCGAGTTTCACGGCCAGGACTTCTTCGCCTCCTTGGGGCGCGAAATAGACTTGCGAGACGCCGGCACGAATACGCTCGCCAATCTTTCTGGCGTCGGCTTCGCTTGCTCCGGGCAGAAACACCCCGAACATCGAAGCGCCGATGCGGCCAATCACATCCTCCGAGCGAACGGAGGATCGGATAGCCGAGGCTATGAGGCGCAGGGCTTCATCGCCCCAACCAAGGCCGAAGCGTAGGTTGATGGCGCGCAGATGCTCGGGGTGAATCACCAGGAAGGCGCCCGATCGCGAGCCCGGCGCCGAGGGCTTGACCGCTCTGCGTTCGATGAGTGACGCGAAAACGGTCCCGTTCAGGCAGCCGGTCAACCCGTCATAGCTCGCCGCCTTGTTGAGTTCCCGTCGATAGTGGCGGATATCGGCCAACTTCAGACCTATGAACACAAACAGCGGCAGGCAAATCACCAGAGGCAGGACCGTTGCGGTGATCACGCCGCGGCCGAACGGGGTCAAGGCATCGCTGAATAAAAGCAGGTAGTTCAAGGCGAGGGAAACGAGTAAGCTGCCGGTAGTTCCCAGGATGGCCAAGTACACAATGTCCTTCCATGCTTTGGCCGGGGCCTCGGTCGATGTTCTTGTCACGGCCAATCTCCTGTTTGATCGGCACCATACAGCCGGCAAGTTACGATTTCGGTCTCAAGGAACAATACAATTTGATGGATCGGGAGGGATCGTCTCGCCAGGGATCGGCGCTGGGAGGTCAATCCCGGAGCTGACGAATGCCTGACGCGCTTACGCAGGCGGGCCGAAGATTCCCATTGCCGCGGCCCTGGCTGTCGCCTCGGCCTTGGCATAGATACCATTCGGCAAAGCCAGGGCCCAGCCATTGGATACGAGCCAGGCGCCGACATCCTGCTTTCCCAGCCGGCATGGCGCGGCGATCGGGAAACGGTCAATTTCCGGTGGCACGAAACATTTCAACGCCCGTCCGCGGAGCCAGCTGTTGAAAGCAGCGCGTGCCCTTTGCCCGCAAGGCCAGGAGATGTCGCCAAACAGGCACGTTCTGTCGATCTCGACGCCCTGCACGCCGCTGATCGTCACTTTTCGGCCCATGGATTCGAAGCCGGCCGACGATGTGGCCTGTGGGCTGTACAGCAGCATCTCCCGCCAATCCTGTGGCATGGGCGTTTTCGGGGGGGACGCAAGGCCGAGTTCGCCGAGCGGCGAACGTGGCTCCGCTCGCTCGATGTCCGTCGGGTCGATCTGCGGCGGCGCGATGAGGTCCTGAGCGATCTTGCGTGCCGAACCGGAAAGGAAGCGAACCGGGCCCCGAAGGTTCTTGTGCCCGACGTCGGGGGCGGAGGCGACAATTGGCGGATCGACCCGGAACAGGTGCGCTGCCCGGACAATCAACAAAATTCCGATCAAGAGCTCAAGGCTTCCGATCGCGATCATGATGCGGACGCGTTGTGCTTTCCCCATCGAGTCTACGTCCAGTCAGAAACCCGACGTCGATTTGGCAACCAGTTTGAGCGCGCCTTTTTCAATTCGGTAGAAAGGCATCGACCGTTCGCTGGATCCGTCGGCGCGAAACCGGAACAAACCGGTCGACCCGCGAAACCCGCTCGGATTCTCGAAGGCTTTTCTGCTGAAACTGGCAGGTCCAAGTGCGCTTGCGATCCCGGCTGTCAGGGCGACCGTATCATAAGCATAAGCGACATTGACATCAGGCTCGTATTTGAAGGTCGTCTTGAAACGATCCGCAATGGGACCCGTCTCGCGTGGATCGAGCGTTGCGATATAGGCGCCTTCGAAAAGCGGATCGATGGGGCGATCCAGCCAGCGATTTGTCCCGACCACGGAGGTCGTCTTTCCCGGAATGCCTTTTGATTTCAGGGCGATGAGGATCGGCGACGGGCTGCCGTCACCGCTGGCAACGATGACGGCATCGGGCATCTCCACAAGCGAACCCATGTCGGCGACCGCCTTGGCGCCGTTGTCGGCGGCCGAATAGGGTATGGTGACCGCAAGTGTGGCTCCGTATACGCTGAGACTGTTGGCAACCCGCTTCTCGACTATGCCGGCATTCGACCCTGCCGGGACAAGCAGGACGAATTTCTTGCCGCCCTTGGCCGCGATGGCGCCGGCACCCGCCGCGGCGCTGTCTGCTTCAGTGAGGCACACGGCGTAGACGCCCGGGCCGCCGGCGAAATTGTCGGAAAGAGCCAGAACCGGCGGCCGGTTCGACCCCGACAATTGAGCGACATGTTGTGCCGCGGGCAGTTCGGTCGGGCCGATGACAACTTTCGCCCCCGACGTTATGGCCTTGATCGCCAATTGCTGGGAATAACTCACGTCGCCTCGCGTGTCCTCGACGGTCAGCGTAAGCAGCGGATTGCCAAGATCGGTCATCGCGAGTTTTGCGGCATCGAGCATCTTCCTGCCACTTTCCCCCGCCGTTCCCGGCGCGGAGAGGGGCAGCAGCATGGCAACCTTCGTGGGGCCCGTGCCGAGAGACTGCGTTGCCTGGCTTGCGTTGGCGACAGCGACAACGGCCGGTTGATTGCCGGCCTGGACGGCGGCCGGATCGAGCGCGTCGGACACGCTGCCTTTCGACTGACAACCCAGCAAGGATCCCGCCAGCACCGAGGCCGCCGCCAACGTCCGAAGACGGTGTACCTGTCGGCCAAATCCCATGCTTGCTCCCACCCAACATGCCGCCAGATTGTGCGACCTTGCCCTTCCCGGTCTCATCTTCAAAATATGTTACGGCGGATTTGCGCCGTTCTCGGCTGGCGAAGGGCCGCGTTCTTCTGCTTCCAGCCCTCGTCCTGGCGCACGCTGGCAATGGCGAATGAAAGTGGAGGCTTGTTCGCGGGCCCGCTCCCTCGAACCGGCCGGCGTGACACACGGCAAGGGACCGACCAATGCGATCGTTCCCGTGATCGCAGTGACATGGGACCGTCAATCATCGGCCCGACGTTCCCGCCTGCCTGGTCAGTTCATGTACTCGACCATGCGCTCGTGAAAACACTCGCATTTGTCGAGTGTATCCTCGTCGCGATAATTCGTCTTCAGGTAGCCGTAAGCCATGCCGCAGGCCACCTTGGCTTCCGACGCCCAGACGAAAACCGGCCTGGACGAGTTGATCCATTCCGGGCTGTTGGCGACAGAGACCGACTCGTCCATCAGCTTCACCACCTGGTTCTTCAGATCGACGATGTTGTCGGTCCGCACCAGGTCCGAGTTGCCGGCGACACGGCAATAGTCGGCCGTCGAGCCGCCGATGATATCGGCGGCGTAGCCCGCCGATCCAGCCGTCAACAACAGGGCCGCAGCCGAAACCAGTAGCTTTGCAACAGTCTTCATGTAAGTCCCCTCTCCAACCAATTCATGCTTTAGCCACTGTATAACAGGGAGTCCGCCCGCTCATAAGCACTAAATCGTGGCGGTATGCTGTGCGTGGTTCGTATCGTCGTAGAGGATATTGATCGTGCCGACGGGCGGCGCGTTCTGCAGAACGGCAACATCCACGAAGTTGGCCGGATTGCCCGAGCCGCTGGTGTCGACGCTTACCGTGCTGGTCGCGCTGTTGTAATGCACATAGTCGGCGATGTTGCCAGCCGGTGCCCTATCGAACAGCGCGCTCAAGTCGATCTTGTCCCCCTCGGCGCCATGATAGTCCGAGATCAGATCCTTGATGTTCAGATTATCGATCTTGAACGTGTCTGCGCCCGAGGTGCCGTCGATAGCCACCGACGGCTGCGTCGGGGCAACCAGCGAAGTATCGAGTTCCACCTCGACATAGTTGCCGCTCGTGCCATCGGCCATCTGGAAAGTGCCGTTGCCGGTCACGGTCTGCCCGTCGATTTCGCCGACAGCCGGGTGCGCTGCCGTGCTGATGGAGACAACACCGTTGTCGGCGAGGTGCGACAATTCCCCGGCATCGCTGATGCCGTTGGCATTGGCATCCTTCCAGATCAGCAGGCTGCTGAACGCCGCGTCGTTGTGGTCGATCACGCCATCGTGGTTGCTGTCGAGCGATGCTAAAGCGGCCACGCCGCTGGCGAAGTTGCCACCGCCGAAATTCGGCGTGAACAGTTCGGTGCCGTCGTTGATCTTGCCGTCATGGTTGAGGTCGACAGCCAGCATGCCGTCATGGGATGTGTTCCAGGCGATCTGTTCCTTGGTGCCATCGCCGTTCATGTCGAACTGAACACCGTGGCTGACATCGGAGAAGGCAAAGCCATTGTGGTTCAGGTCGAGAATGATGGGGTCGACGGAGCCTCCGATGAGGGTGTTCAGGTTAGATATGGTGACGCCCTGGAGATCGACCAGTGCTCCCACGCCGGCATTCGTGGTTGCCTGAGTATAGACGTAGGTATGGTTTACCCCTGAGATCGTTGCAGTGAATGCGAGCGTCGCCCCGGCGTTGCCGATGTCTGTAGCATTAAGATACTGGACAACCGCCGCTAGGCTTGCGGCGGACGTGACCGCCAATGGCGCGGTAAAGCTGTCGGTGCCAAAGAAGCTGGCGATGCCGTTCGTGACCGAATGGGACTGAACCGTGTCACCACCGATCGTCAACGTGGAATCCCCGCCATTGACGTTGCCGGAGGTGGCGGCCACCAGACTGCCGGGCAGGGTCAACTTGTCGGTGCCGGCGACGAAATCGGTGATGATGTCATATCCGGAGATCGTGCCGGCGTTGCCCGATCCGCCGATGACGGGCGTCGACTCCCCAGCGCCGATCACGAAGGTGTCGTTGCCGGCTCCTCCTGTCATCGTGTCCGCACCCGCTCCGCCGATTAGGGTATCCTTTCCATCGAGGCCCGTCAGTGTATCGTTACCCTGTCCTCCTGATAGAATCGTATCGTGCCCATTGATGCCGGTCAGATGATCGTCGCCATCCTGGCCAAGCAAAATGGTCTTCACCGCGGTAGCTACGAGATTGTCGACGCCGTTGGTGCCTTCGAGCGTTGTGGCGGTTGGGTAAAGATGTGCGGTCACGCTGCCAGCCGCCGTATCGCTGTCGCCATCCGTTCCCGTCACCGGGATATTGATGTCAAACGGGTCAACCGCGTTGGCGGTAGCGAAGCTGGCCGCGCCAAGCTTGAAGGTTCCTGACGACGCTCCCGAGATCTCGACCGCGCTAAACGGGTCCGAACTGGCCGTGACGGTGAAGGTGTCGCCTTGGTCCAATCCATGAAGCGTGAAGGTGCCGTCGCCATTGTTCGTCAGTGTGGGCGCGGCGCCGCCAGAACCGTTCACAAAGGTCACGGTAATTCCGGTAGCCGTGGCTTCCCCCGAGCCGTCGCCGACGAAAGTCTTGTCGTCGTCAGCATTTACGGCCCTGATCGTGATATCCACCGTGCCATTTGCTTTGGTGATCCCCTGGGTGAAACTCGATACCTCGTAGTGAGTGGTATAGTTGGTTCCGGCGATGGTTCCTGTGGTCGATGCGTTCGTCACGAAGTCGAAACGGATTGTCTCCCCGCTTGTAATGCTCTGGCCGCTACCGACCCCGAAGTTTCCGGTGCTGGTATTGACGTTGTTGGAGCCGTTTGCCGTGACCAACAAGTCGTTCGGTGTATCCGGGCTGGTGAGAGCTGTGAAGGCATTCACCTGGTTGTTGCCGCCCGTGGCTGTGGCGCCTGCCGTCGTGAATTGAGATCCGTTGAAGATCGTACCATTCAAGACAAAGGACCAAGTGTCGGTTGCCGGATCGAGCGAGGCGGTGAATCCGAGATCGTTGCCATTTGCCACTGACGATCTTCCCTCGACCGTGTGACCATCCGCGGAGACTTGATAGAACAGCTGCTCCCCGTTGAGGTAGACGTTCGCACCGCTGGCGTCTTGAACGGCGGCACCTGTCGTCACGTTGAACACGACATTTCCGACACCGTCTGCTCCCGCGCCCGGTGCAAAGTTCAGGTGTTCGGTCAGCGCGGTGTGCAATGTGTCCGGCAGACTGATGCTGTCGCCGACGAAAGGCAGCGGGGTGTCGTCCAGAACCGTCAGGTTGACCGCGCCGGAAACATGGTCACCGCTGGTGTCGGTTGCCACCACCTGAAGACCATTGATGGTGATGTTGCCAGAGCCGGCGGTATGCTGGAGCTGGTCGGTCAGTGTGGCGGTGACCACGGGAGTCAATGAGCTGTTGGCGCCGGCGCTCGTGTTCGACAGCGCCAGGTAGATTGCAGGTCCGAGGTTGGTGACACCTTGCATCAGCGTGCCGACAAGCTGGCCGCCGCTGAGTGCCCAGCTGATCGAATATCCGGCTGCCAGACCGGAGACCGCCGGCGCTACCCAGTTCGGATCACCTGTTGGATTGGCAAAGGCTACGGTGATCGCCTCACCCGTCGTGGTGAAGGTAATCCCGCTGGTCGCTTGTGCCGATTCGCCAGGGCTGGTGGGATTGGTCCCAGTCACCGCGCCCGCGTGGAGGTCGGCGGCGTCTTGGGTGGTGTCGAGAGCTGCTTCGTTCAACGTCAGAGATGCGGTGCCGCCGCCCCCCGGAACCGTATTGGTCTGCACGTTCACCGTCACAGTGGCGGTCGAGGTGTCGCCATCACCGTCCTTGATAGTGTAGGTGAACGAGTCCGATCCGACATAGATGCCTGTCGGCGTATAGGTGAATGTTCCGTCGTTGTTGTAAGTGACGGTGCCGTGCGCGCCGTTGGTGGTTGTTACCATCCCGGGGGTGGTTGTCGCGACCCCGTCGGCGCCGAAGACGTCATTACCCAGGAGGCCGGTCAGCACCGTAGGCGCGGTGATTACCGGTGCCCAACTGTCGGCATGGGCCGTCGGAACGTCGTCGACGATGTTGATGGTCAGCGTCTTGTCGTTGTGGTCGCCGTCGGCGTCCGTCACCGAGACCGCGAAGTCGTCATGCGTGGTGTCGCCGGAGGTGTTGGTGGTCAGCGTGTAGCTGTAGCCGACCGAGCCGGCGGCAATGCTGGTGATGGTCAGCGTGCCGAAGCTGCCGGCAAATGTCTGGCCGACCGCGCTCACCGCCAAACCGCCGATCGTCACCGTGGCCGGACCGTCCGGCGCCGTATAGGTGATCGAACCGGTGGTCGTCTCCGAGGTGTCGGAGTTGTTGTTGGGGAGCCCATCGGCGCTCTCGCCGGAGCCCGCCGGCAAGGCACCATGCGGCGGAAGACCCGCTTCCGACACCTGCGCCCCGGCCGTGCCGGCCACCGGAACCGTCGTCGTCACCCCGCTGTCGCCGATGGAGATGGTCAG